>ONFH01000065.1 GCA_900317015.1 uncultured Erysipelotrichaceae bacterium
GAAGATGCGCTTACGACCAATGAAGTCTGAAAGTCTTCCGGATCATAATAAGAAGCCACCAGATATTAATGTATAAGCATGAGAGACCCAAGCCAATGCACTTTGATCAAGGGATAAAGCACGGCCGATCTCTAGTGAACTTGTAAAGACGATCAATTAAAAAGTAGGCGAACAACACGATCGGTAAAACTGAACCAAATTATCTCATTTTCGTTTTCTCACTTTTGACATGTCCACTTTTATAAAAAATTTTTAAGATGTACAAAATCGTTCATTCAACCCACCATAAGCAAAGCGCATAACCAAAAACTGCTCTTAGGCAGCTTCATCAATACGTTTTACTTTATATGCAAAATTTTTAATTTCTTCTTCATTGAAGTTTTCATACGCCGAACCTTCGGTGACATTTGCTAAAGGACGACGCTTCTTCATTAATGCCACTTTCATTTTCTCTGAAACACTTAACTTAGAAAAATCTAACGATCCCCCAAGTCCTGCTAATGTCTTGACATCCTTTAAGATCGTATAGTCAAAGGCATCTGTTAAGTAATGCATGAACTCACTCGGGAAGATGGCACTGACATAGATGGAATAATGCTTATTGATCAAGAGATCCTGATGGTCCTTTATAAAGGCTGTCATCTCTTCATCAAGCATTCCATTATAAACAGGAATCCCACAGATGATCGTATCGAATTTTTCTAATTCTTCTAGATTCACATCTTCTAGAGCGATTAACGTACAGCTAGCAAGATGATGACTGATCATAGAAGCAATCTTTTTTGTCGCCCCATGACGACTTTTAAAGATGATGGCAACCATATCATGACCTCCTTACATGTATGATAAGCAAAAAAATAGGGCCGAAGCCCTAAAAATCTTATTTCTTTAATAAAGCTTTTAAAGAATTTGATGCTTTGAATGCAGGAACTCTTGTCGCTGGGATATCAATATGTTCCTTAGTAGCAGGATTAATACCTTTACGAGCGGCTCTTTCACGAACTTCAAACTTACCTAAGCCCTGTAGTGGAACTTCATCACCATCAACTAAAGCCTGTGCAACGACTTCATTGAAAGCATTCAATGCAGCTTCTGCATCTTTCTTAGATAGACCTGATTTTTCTGCAATCTTTGCAACTAAATCTGCTTTTTTCATATACATGTCTCCATTTCTTTAAAACTTTTAACTCTGTGTTCATTATAACAAACAGCGTAGTAGTATACAATCTATTTTACAAGTTACAATACTTTAATCCATATCTTACATAGATCACATTAAAGAGCGTGTTGAGATCAATCGTTCCCATCATAGCTGACTGAGTGTAATCTGATTCAAAGCCTTTGACTCTTAAATAATAGTCAATATCTTCATTTGTATAATCCTGGTTCATTGTGACTAATAAAAGCTTTGGCTTACGTACTTTTAGTTTTTCGACTAAGGAATCCATGATCTTCTTACGAGCTCTCACAGATACGATAATCACTAATTCGCCTTCTTCGATCGTTTCTAGTTTCTGACGACCATCGCCACGATCCGCAAAGGCATAAACGAACTTTCTAAGTTTTAGCATCTTCTGTTGGAAGTCTGTGCACACTAGCTTAGAGAACTGATAAGCATACATATGGATGACCGGTGCATCATGAATCAGTTCACAGACCTGATCGATCTCATTCATATCTAAAGACTGCATGCCTTCTTTTAAAGAATCGATCGTTTCCCCATATACTTTATTGATGATCTGTGAAGGATTATCATTTAAAGCTTTCTCATCCTCTTCTTCAAGATGGATCTCATCATTGGCAAGATCTAAGGCAATCTGTAATTCCTTCTTGAAGTTGGCAAAAGATCCACAGTTTAGATCTTTACAGAAACGAGAGATCGTTGCTGGTGAGGTATAACACATAGAAGCCAGATCATTGATTGAAATGTGTGGCATATCATCTAAATGAGACAAGATCGTATGAGCAATCGTATAATACATATCCGGAGATGAGGAATAGTTTACATATGTAATCAAAGTATACAAGATATCCACTTCATTATATGTCGTAATTGATCTAAGCATTCTCTTTTACCCCCAAATATTTCTTCCTGCCAATTTTATAAAGATCCTCTCCATCACATGAGATGGCAACCACAAGAGGCATATTTTCCACTTCTAAGCGTCGCACGGCTTCAGTGCCTAAGTCTTCAAAGGCGATCACATCACACTTCTTAATACTTGAGGAGATCACTGCTCCGGCGCCACCGATGGCGGCAAAGTAGATGCCATGATTACGCTTGATGGCGTCAATGACTTCATCATTGCGCTTCCCTTTACCAATCATCGCTCTTAAGCCATGATCAAGAAGCGTTGGTGAATAAGCATCCATACGATAGCTGGTCGTTGGTCCACATGAACCGATCACTTCTCCTGGCGCAGCAGGTGCTGGTCCAGCAAAGTAGATTGTTGCATCTTTTAAGTCAAATGGTAAAGGTTCCCCTTTTTCGATCATGCCCATATAACGTTTATGGGCTGCATCACGACTCGTATAAATGACACCGCTCAGTGAGACACGATCCCCAGGCTTTAGATCCTTGATCTTTTCATAAGTTAAAGGTGTAGTTAAATGAATCATAAAACGACCTCCTTATGTCTTGCCACATGACAACAGATGGCCACGGCCACTGGCATTCCGGCAATATGAGTCGGGGCAGTTTCAATATGTAAGCTAAGCGCTGTTGTCGCTCCACCAAAACCAGCTGGGCCAATGCCTAGAGCATTGATCTTATCTAGCATCTCCTCTTCGACAGCCTGATAACGTGGATCTGGATGATGGACATCCACATCTTTCATCATCGCTTTTTTGGCAAGTAAGGCAACACTTTCAAAGTTACCGCCGATCCCGACACCAACAACGATTGGTGGACAAGGATTAGGTCCGGCATCTTCAACGACCTTCATAATAAAATTCTTTACGCCTTCGATTCCATCCGAAGGTTTTAACATCTTGATCTGACACATGTTTTCACTGCCAAACCCTTTTGGTGCCACAGTGATCTTTAATTGATCACCAGGAACGATATCATAATGGATCACCGCTGGTGTATTGTCTTTTGTATTGACACGATCAAAGACGGGATCATCAACGATGCTTTTTCTTAAGTACCCTTCTTTGTATCCCAAAGCCACACCTTTATTGATGGCTTCCTTTAAATTTCCTTCGACAAAGACTTCATCACCGACATCACAGAAGATGACAGCCATGCCAGTATCCTGGCAGATCGGTCTTTTTCTTTCTTTTGCTACATCGGCATTTTCTTTAATCACGCCTAGTGTTTCTTTTGCAAGGTCAGTCACTTCCTGACCCATTCCCTTTTTAATTGCATCATAGATATCACAAGGAAGATCATAGTTGGACTCGATACAGAGATCCTTCACAGCTTCTGTGATTTCTTCACTTTTTATAATTCGCATTTCTACACTTCCTTTACGATGTTCTCTTCTAAGCCTTCAAGTGAAGGAGAGAAAAGAGCATAATATCTCAAACTCATCAATTCCATTAAGGCCAATAAAGAATGCTTACCGCTCTTCCCATCTTTTGGCGTTCCAATATAAATCGTATAATCCGGTGGAATATTTAATATATTCTGATCCATGCAGGTGATCAGTACGATCGTACAGCCAGATTTCTTTAAATACTGCAGGGTCTTATGACTAAACGCATAGTTCCCATTGACCGAAACAATGATTGCAAGATCGCCCTTCTTCATCCGTTTGGCCATTTCTAACTGTCGTTCACCAACCATAAATGCCGTTGTAAACTTCTCTAACATAAGCAAGTCTGTCTGAAAATGAATGGCAGCTGAATTAGAAAACTGAGTTCCAAAGAATGTCACATTCTTGGTATCATGGATCTCCATCAAGACCTGATCAATCACATCCCAGTTTAAAACTTTTGGCAGACGCCCTAAAACTGTCGTCAGCTCATTCACGTACAGCTGCGTTGCTTTTTTAGGATCGTCCTTCATGATCTTGATGGGAATATGGATCAAGTTATTAAATTTCTTGGCATGACTATGAAAAGACATACATTCCTGCTTCAAATGAGCAAAATTCTCATAGCCTAAAGCACGGCAAAAACGTGAGATCGTTGCTGGTGAGACATAACAGGCATCTGCTAATTCATTGATACGCATTGAGGCAATGCCATCAATATGATTTGCCATATACCAGGCAACGTTATAATAAGTATCCTTTTCGTCTGCCGTATTGATATATATAATCAATCTATAAAAGAGATCTTTCATCGCTTATCTCCTCACATTTCATATACATATATTATATATGACTTCAATTTTTTATGAAAGTGTTTCCATATACTATTTAAAATGGTTCTATTTACAAATAAAACGATCTAACATAAAA
>ONFH01000115.1 GCA_900317015.1 uncultured Erysipelotrichaceae bacterium
ACAGCTGCTTGAAAAGACAACGGAACCTAAAGAACGATTAGCTTTATTAAATCATTATCTAGAAGGTTTCAAAGGCACTGTTTATCGCCAGACAATGTTTGCGGAATTTGAGAAAGAAGCACATGCGATGGCAGAACGAGGCGAAGCTTTAACAGCGGATGCTCTGAATTCGTTATACAAAGGCTTGATCCATGATTACTTTGGTGATGATCTTGTTATTGATGATGAAGTCGCTTATGAATGGGCCCGTATTCCTCATTTCTATCGTCCATTCTATGTGTATAAGTATGCGACAAGTTATAGTGCTGCTGTTGCTTTATCAGAAGCCATCTTGAATGATGGGGATACTGCTGTGAAGAAGTATCTAGAATTCTTATCAATGGGTGGCAGTGCTTATCCACTTGATGAATTAAAACATGCCGGTGTTGATTTTACGACAAGTGCACCAGTTGAACGTGCTTTAACAAAGTTTGAAGCCATTCTTGATGATGTCGAAGACACATTGAAAAAACTATAATCATTGAAATAAGCCGGTGCAATGCATCGGCTTTCATAATCAAATGGGAAAATGGTCTTGATTTTTACAATCAATTCGATAGAATGGGATCGTCTTATTTGGACAAGATGAAGATACAACTTTGGTTGGGAGTTCTTCATCTTTTTTTATGAAGATGTTTCTTATTTATCAAGTGCAATGAAAAACCGATGCCTATACGCACCGGTTTTAAGAGAAGCTTAAAGCATTCCAGCTAAAGCTGCAATGATGTAAACAATGATCGCAAAGAGAACAACATAAAGGAATATTTTAAAAGCCACCTTAAAGAGCTTCAGTAATAGCCCGATGATGACAATAATAATGATCAAACTAAGAATTCCGGACATAATGACCGCCTTTCTTTCTAACTATACAATATCTTTATTTGATTTGTTTGTAAACAGAAACGAAAATTATGTGAAAGGAAATTCTAATTCATTTGTATTCTTGAGCTGATTTGATATAATAGGCGGGAAAGCGAGGAAAAGCTGATGAAAAAAGACTATAGTGAATATTTTAAGGGTCCTTCTTTAAAAGATGCGCGTAAGCGTTTTAAAGAAGATGTTCACCATATTGACGATGCCTATGAAATTCCAGCAGATATGGCTGGCATTGGCAAAGGTAAAACATATTTTATTAAAACTTATGGCTGTCAGGCCAATGAACGTGATACAGAAGTGATGTCAGGAATCTTAGAAACACTAGGATATACACATGATGATGACTTAGAACATGCCGACATCGTTTTATTAAATACTTGTGCTGTTCGTGATAATGCGGAAGAAAAAGTATTTGGTCGTATTGGAATGTTAAAAAAAATCAAGCGTGAAAATCCTGGCATGATCTTTGGCGTATGTGGCTGTATGGCGCAGGAAGAAGTCGTCGTAAATCGTATTAAACGTAAGATGCCACAGGTCGACCTGATCTTCGGTACCCATAATATTCATCGTTTACCACAGTTATTAAAGGCTGCCTTATTAGAAAAGGAAACAGTCGTTGAAGTGTGGTCTAAAGAAGGCGATGTTATTGAAAACTTACCAAGCCATCGTGCGAAAGATAAGAAGGCCTGGGTCAATATCATGTACGGCTGTAATAAGTTCTGTACATATTGTATCGTTCCTTATACAAGAGGGAAGGAACGTTCACGTTTAATGGAAGATGTTTTACGTGAAGTCAATGACTTAAAGGATCATGGCTATCTTGAAGTCAACCTGTTAGGTCAGAACGTTAACTCTTATGGAAAAGACTTAGATGCGGATTATGACTTTGCAACTTTACTTGAAGAAGTTGCCAAAACAGGCATTGAACGTATTCGTTTCATGACAAGTAACCCTAATGATTTCTCAGAAGGGATGTTAAGAGTCATCAATGAATATGACAATATTATGCCTTACATTCATTTACCATTGCAGTCAGGTTCCACAGCTGTTTTAAAACGTATGAACCGTGGATATACAAGAGAAGAATATATTGAACTCTTTGATAAGTTAAAAGAACTTGTTCCTAACGCAGCTGTGACAACAGATATCATTGTTGGTTTCCCTAATGAAACAGAAGAAGAATTTGAAGAGACACTGTCAATGTTTGATCATTGCCAGTATGATCTTGCTTATACATTTATCTATTCACCTCGTGAAGGCACACCAGCTGCCACGATGGAAGATCATGTGACAAGAAAAGAAAAAGAAGATCGATTACAGCGTTTAAACGAAAAGGTCAACTACTATGCACACAAAGCCAATGAAAAATATCTTGGGACGGTGCAGAAAGTTTTAGTTGATGGTCCTAGCCGTAAGGATCCAAATGTTCTTGCCGGTTACACAGAAACAAATAAAGTTGTCAACTTCAAAGGTGATCCAGCCCACATTGGCCAGATCGTTCCTGTTAAGATTACCGAAATTCGTACTTGGAGCTTAGATGGAGAAGAAGTTGAATAGTTTAGAAGCTGCTAAGAAGCTCAATCAAGTGCTTTTAGATCAAGAAGAAGTCAAGTCTTATCAAAAGTACGAAGCTTCCATTGAAGAACATGAAGAAATTGCCAAGGCAGAAGAAGAGCTTAAAGCAATGCAGAAACAGATGGTCTTAAATAAAGCAAAAAATATCGATGATCAGGAACTGATCGATCGTTATAAACAGAAGAAAGCTTTATTTGATGAACATCCTTTAGTCGTCAATTATCGTAATCTTAAGGAAGAAGTCGATGATCTTCTTCTCGAAGTGGAAACGATGATCAATAATGGTATTAATGAATAAGACAATGACATGGACAGAAATGTTCATGTCTTTTTTTGAACGCAAAAAAACATGAACACAAGCGTTCATGTTAATTCGTAATGAGATCGATCGTCATTTCATCTTTTAAAGAATCGTAGAGATCTTCTGGCATATGGTCATCGGTGATGACATGATCGATCTTATGATTTAAATTTAAAGGAATATCACCATGTTGACTAAACTTCTCACTTTCGGTGAGGACGATGACATGACGGGCCTGCTGAGCCATATCTCTGACGGCCTGAGCGCGCATGAGGTTCGAGTTCGTAAAGCCGATTTGATCAATATAGCCATCAGTGCCAATGAAGAGGGAATCGACATAGAAGTTGGCTACCGTTGTCTTTAAGAGGGGACCGACTAATGCCTGAGAATCATCCTGATACTCGCCACCAAGAAGAACGATCGTATTGCCTTTTGCACGATGATGATTATTGGGCACATAGTTGGCAATGAAGGCACTGTTCGTAATGATCGTTAAATATTTCTTTTCCTCCATGAGGACATCGGCGAGAAGGGCGCAGCAGCTTCCACTTTCGATCATGATCGTTTCACCATCTTTTACATAAGAAGCAGCTTTATAAGCAATGCGCTTTTTCAAATCATAATGGTAGGCGAGACGGCCATTGATATCATTACGATTGGCTAATGACGCATAACCATGGCCTCTTTTGACAAGTCCTTTTTTCTCTAAGGATGTGAGATCCTTTCTAATCGTTACTAGTGAAACATGAAAACGCTCGGAAAGTTCCGTCACTTCGATTTTCTCTTCTTTTGTCAATAATTCTAGAATTTGTGTTTCTCTTTCTGTTTTCATGTGACCACCTCGAACAACATTTTAACATAAAACGTCATAAAATGGAGAAAAGACATAAGACTTTTCTCCGCCTTGATCATTTTAGAAGAAACAGTCTAGGCCATGATCAAGAAAGACTTGTCGATAATCTTCAAGATCTTCTTTGTGATAAGGCTCTTCATGGGAAAAATCATAATTTCTTCCTAACAGCTGATATTTCTTTTCGCCTAGCTGATGGAATGGTAACAGCTGGACCTTTGTGGCATGCGCATCCACTAAGTAATCCGCAATCTCCTTGGCATCTTCTAAGGTATCGTTGAAGTGGGGGATGACCGGAATACGAGGAAGAACATTGAGACCATTTTGCATCGACCAGCGGAAGTTCTCCTTAATAATGGCATTAGAAACACCAGTGCCGTGTTTGTGTTTTGTTTCATCAGCCTGTTTGACATCAAATAATAAGAGGTCAAAAAGAGGGGCTACTTTCTTGAAGCGTTCATGATCGATGAAACCCGTTGTTTCGATTGCAACGTTCACATGCTTTTCTTTTAAAGCCTTGAGTAATGCCATCATAAAATCATACTGCATCATGGCTTCACCACCAGAAAATGTGACACCACCACCTGATTCTTCATAGAAATCAATATCCTGCATACAGACATCGACGATCTCTTCAACAGTCTTTTCTTCACCTTCCATCGTTAAGGCATGTTTTGGACAAGCTTTGACACATTCGCC
>ONFH01000081.1 GCA_900317015.1 uncultured Erysipelotrichaceae bacterium
TGACTTTGTAAGGGGCTAAGTTGTTTTTCATAGCCGCAACACAATTTCCATCGGTATAGTCTAAGGGCGTGACGCCTAAAAGATTGACACTGTGGGGAATCTTCTCCCCCTGTACAAATGTCATCTTTTTTGCCAGAGCGACTAAAGCAAGAGAGATGCCATGGGCATAATCATGCATCGCATTGGTGCTGACATAAAATGTCGGAATCTGGGTCTTCTTTTCAATAATCGTACAGATGGCCTGCATGTCCGTCCCAATCAAATAAGGGACAGGCGAATTGATCAAAGCAATAAACTTGGGATGATGGATATGCGCCGCCTCGATGACATCATCGATCAGTTTCTGATCATTGCCCATCAAAGCATCAGATTCTTTTAGACCGCTGATAAAAATCAAGGATGGCTGAGTGAACCAGCGAATTTCATCATGCGTATTATAAGTAGAGTTACAGCCCGAAGGATCATGGATCACGACCATGCCCCCTAATTCATATAAGGCACTGGCCACCCCTGAGACATCCCCACTGTAAACGGGTAGTTTTGTATAAACTTTCATTTTATTTTAACGCCTCCCAGCCCATCGCTTTTTGCGTAATCGCTTCTAGATCTTTTTCTTCATGGATGGCTTCATGCATCAAATGGGCCATTTCTAAGATGCCATGATAACCAAAGAGGCCACCACCTTCGATCATGTTCACAAAGTGGGATGTATTCTGGAAATACGCTGCCTTTGGCCCAATGGCTAAAGCATCTAGATGAGGGGCACTGATGCCGATCATGCCCGTATGGATCGTTGGTTCAATGATCAGATCAGGGGCGTGTTCCTGTAAATATTCGAAATCCTGTCTTTCCTCTTCTAAAAATGCTTCGGCATAGATCGTCGTAACATGGAAGCCATGGTCGATCAAGAAACGTGCCAGTGATAAAGGACGAGGATTGGCCGTGTAGTCGATCGCAATGGGACGATCACCAACTTCTTTAAGAAGTTTCTCGTAAGCCTCTTCACATGCATCCTTTAAATCAATGCGTTCTTTAATTGCAAGTCGCTTACATAACTGTTCTTCTAAAGCATCGATCTCTTTATAGTCATAAGTTGCTGGCATATAAAGAGAAGGAATCTCAAGGCGCTTGGCTAAGTCTTCATTGGCCATTTTTCCGGCATCGATCGTGGCAATCGTTAAAGAGATCGCTCCAAGGTCAAGAAACTCTTCATAGCTGCGCATGTTCTGCAGCTGTTTGATCTCATAGTCCTTTAATAAATAAGTCAGGTCAGAATGGTCCTGATGAAGGACTTCGGACCCTAACAAAGCCACACTATGATCAAGTGGTCGTTTTTGAATTGGTCCATACATAAGCTTACGTAAACGATAGTCCGGCAAGATATGTTCCTTCTGTAAAAGGCAGTCCATCCACGCTTCGACAAAGTCGATGTCAGGATAACGTGCCCTTAACGTCTTATACACATAAGTCATATCCGTTGCCATAATGCGGTGCGTACAGACTGGGAAACAGATGACCATCTTTGGCCGTTGAGATTGTCGATCAATGGCTTCACTGACACCTTCGATCATCTGTTCTTCCATATTGCCTTTAAAGACATCGGCTTCACAGATCGTTACGCAGCAGAAACGTTCTTCTTGAGCCATTTCATAAGCGGTCATAACGACCCCTCGCATACAGTTATCGGCACAGATATACACCTGAATACTTTCGGGAACCTGCATCCCGATATTGACGATATTCCAGTGTTCATGTTCTGGTGGATTGTATTCTAATCCAATATGAAAAGGCTCGGGAAACTGAGCCTTTGCAAAATTCACTTTTGGCAGTGCTGCATCAAGTCGCTTTAACATTAGCAGATCCTTGGCAATAATTCATTGCCTGCTTCCGGTAACATTGTTTCGCCGCCAATTTCCGTCGTGATCGTCACATGTTCAGGGTGTTCTGCGACGACACTGCCGATCACGCAGGCCCCTTCTGTGTATTTCTGACTTCTTAACGCTTTTAAGACGTTTTCTGTTTCTTGATGAGGCACGATATAGACAAGACGTCCTTCACA
>ONFH01000201.1 GCA_900317015.1 uncultured Erysipelotrichaceae bacterium
AGCAGGTGGTTTTTTATTTCGCACATTTCATGTGCTCAACAGGCTGAAGCCTATGAATTCAAATTTCATTTGAATTCAACTTCAAAAAAGAAAAGAGGACCGAAGTCCTCTTTCTAATAATGAATAATTAAGCTTTTCCGATTGAACCGAAGCATTCAAGTCTGTTCTTAACGCCAGCCTTAATAGCTTCAAAACCAGGAGCAAGTAACTTACGTGGGTCATAGCCTTTACCCTGCTGATCTTTGCCTTCTTCGATGTACTTACGAGTTGCAGCAGCGAATACTAACTGTAATTCAGTGTTAACGTTAACTTTAGATACACCTAAAGAAATTGCTTTCTTAACCTGTTCATCAGGGATACCTGAACCACCATGTAATACCATAGGCATCTTTGGACCGATAGCTTCCTTGATGTTAGCTAAAACATCAAACTGTAAGCCAGCCCAGTTTGCAGGATATTTACCATGAATGTTACCAATACCACATGCTAAGAAGTCTACGCCTAAAGCTGCAACTTCAGCACATTCTTTTGGATCTGCACATTCACCAGTAGAGATGACACCGTCTTCTTCACCGCCGATGCCGCCAACTTCTGCTTCAATAGAAACACCTTTAGCATGGCATAAAGCAACCATTTCTTTAGTCTTTTCGATGTTTTCTTCAATGTCATAATGAGAACCATCAAACATGATTGAAGAGAAACCAGCATCTAATGCTGCATGAGCACCTTCCCATGTACCATGGTCTAAGTGTAAAGCAACTGGTACAGTGATACCTAATGCATCAACCATAGCTTCAACCATTGCATGAACAGTCTTGAAACCTGTCATGTATTTAGCTGCGCCTTCAGATACACCTAAGATAACTGGTGCTTTTAATTCTTCACATTCAAGAAGAATTGCCTTTGTCCATTCTAAGTTGTTAATGTTGAACTGAGCGATAGCATAATGGCCTTCTAAAGCCTTATCGATCATATTCTTTGCGGAAACTAATCCCATTTTTTAATCTCTCCTTTTTCTTAATTATCTACACTTATAATACACTTTTTCTAAAGTGATGAAAAGGATTTACATCTTTTTTTTAATAATTTAACAAGCGCTTAAAACACTTTTCACGAAACATTTGTTTTTCATTACCATGGATGCGTTTACACATTATAATATCTATTAGGAGGTCTAAAGATTATGAAGAAATTACTTTCATCTATTTTTACTTTATCACTACTTTTGGGCAGTACAGCCGTTCCGACATTTGCGAGCCAGGCGAAGAATTTAAAGTCTGCCAAATCGATCACGACCAACAAGCGTTACAGTGTTACGCTCAAGACAGGCGAGAAGAAATAATTTCGCTTTAAGCTGAACTCTCCAGCAAAGCTGAACATCTCTTTGAAGGGTCCAATCGATTCCAGATTGTCTTATTTAAATGCAAAAGGTAAGTCTGCAAGCTGTTATATAGAGGAAAATCGTTACTTTAAAAAGGGCACCTACTACTTTAGAATCTACAGCTTCAATGATGATAAAGCACATTACACATTGACGATCAAGAAAACAAACTATTCAGCTTCAAAAATGAAACGTTTTGCTCCAACAAACATTTCAAATCTCCAATATAATAACGGCACTTTAACCGCTGACTTTAAGAAGGACAAAGATGTCACCGATTATGAAGTGATTGGCTCAACAGATGCCTCATTTAATAAGAAGATCAAAGGCTATTACGATAATAACAAGATCACCATTGACGAAGTTTCTAAAGGACAAACGTACTATGTCAAAGTTCGTCCTTATCGTCAGGGCGTTAAAGAAAAGTACTATGGTGCTTATTCAAATACCTTAACGATCGTAGCTTAAAAGCTGTCTTTTACGACAGCTTTTTTAACGTAATACTTTTTTGTCCGCAAACTGATCACTGGTAAAGTGATAAAGACCAATGCCTAAAGACTGAGAAAGATTTAAAGAATCGATGGCATTGCTATGAGGGATAAAGACCGACTGACCATACTTGAGATAATCATCAGGCAGACCGCTTGATTCATTTCCAAAGATCAGTGAGAACGTGCCATGTGGTTTGACATGATGAATGTTCTCAGCTCCTTTTAACATGAAGGGATACATTTCATGATCAAACTGTGCATGATAGTCTTCAAAGCTTTCATAATACTTGACTCTTAATGAAAAGATGGCGCCCATTGAAGCTCTGATGACTTTTGGATCAAAGACATCACAAGCTGGACGAACGATGGCCAAGTCTCTCACTTCAAAGCCTAACATCGTACGCATGATCGTTCCCATATTTCCCATATCCATGGGATTGACTAGAACGACATGATTATGATCTTCTAATTCATCATGAAACACATGAAAGACCCCGATCGCATAACAGTTGTTCTTTGGTGACAGCTTCTTGATCGTTGGATCATGAATATCGATCGTAATATGATGTTTCTGACAGAGTTCCTTAATTAATGGATACCCTCTGTTTTCTTCAATACTTGAATGCACGACCACACGCTTCACGATCTCAGGTCGATTCTTCAATAATTCAATCGTTGGAAAGACACCGAGCGTATAAGACTCATCGGCCCCTTTTTTATATAGTTTCATATTTCTTTTCAAGCTCCTTTGCTTTTTCATTGCCCATGGAAGCTGCTAAGTCTAAGCAGGCCATTCCTCGCTCCATGTTCTTTTCAATGACATTTCCAGTGATAAAGAGATAACCAAGATATTCCGTTGCATCACTGCTTCCTAAATAATAAGCATAGACGATCGGTTTCAATCCTTTTTCATCATTCTCTCTTAATAAAAGCTTACCATAAGCATCCAGGCAGGATTCATCATACACATCACAGCCTTGCGCAAAGGCATTTTTGGCTTCCTGGATCTCGTTTCTTTCTAAATGGATTGCTCCTTCTTCATAGAAACTGCGGGCATCATGACTTTTATGGAAATAGTCTAAGGCTTCATCTTCCTTGCCTTCTTTTTTTGAAAGTAAGCCTAAGGCATAAAGACACTGATCATCATCTTTTCCTTGTAGATAATAGTCTTTGGCTAATTCGAGATTTTCTTCGGTGCCAAGACCATTTTCATTCATATAGCCTAAATAATACTGACAAGTTGGGTCACCATATTGTTCCGCAAGTTCAAAAAGTTCATAAGCTTTTTCATAATCCTGTTCCACACCTAAGCCATCAAAGTAAGCCAAGGCCACGGCATGAGTGGCTTCTGGATTCATGAGCTTCTTGATCT
This sequence comes from uncultured Erysipelotrichaceae bacterium, assembly GCA_900317015.1. Lineage (GTDB taxonomy): Bacteria > Bacillota_I > Bacilli_A > Erysipelotrichales > Coprobacillaceae > Intestinibaculum. The sequence continues at coordinate 3,245 of ONFH01000201.1, forward strand.
CATCTAACGTCTCCTGCATATTGACGATCTCAATGTTCCATTGATTCTGACCGATCACATCACGCATCTGTGAGACCATAAAGACTAACTCATCTTCATCTAAGTCACTGATCGTCTCTAATAAATGGACTTGATCACTGATGTTCACATGATGAGAAAATAAAAGAATATCGATCATGCCCATCTCCATCGCACGATTGATCAGGTAACATTCTTCATAGTATTTAAGAGAGTAGTTATTCAAAGCGTCCGCAAATTCCTCTTTTTGCCAGAGTATGCCCTGACCTTTTTCTTCGATGATTTTTTTGACGCAGTCCTTGATCCTTACATCATAGATCTTCATGTTTCCTCACCCTCTCTAATTTCTTCATATACGACTTCTTAAGATTTGCAAAATGCAGGGCATTATAGTTATCTGTATGCTTTGCCCCTTCAAAACACTCATCATATTTTTCGACGATCACCTTTAAGAGCGCTTCCTGAATAAAGGGATCCTTTTCCCCTTCGAGCTGGCCTTCTAAGACATTAATACTTTTTAACTGCTGCTTGATGAGCAGGTTAAAATCAATCGCATGTTTTTTCACTTTGCAAGTCCCCTTTTTCTCTGTCATTATACTTGATTCGTATACAAATGTGACCACATTTGATGAAGAATTTCATTTTTTAGTCATATATTGCCCATTTCTGATCCTCTTTTCCTTTATTTCTTTAAAAGTAAGAACATGCTATAATGAACGCAAAGGAGATCATTAAAATGAACGTATTAGCTTGTCCAAAATGCCATAAGGCATTAGAAAAGATCGGCAAAACTTATCAGTGTGCTGATCATCACAACTATGATATTGCTAAAAGAGGGTATGTCAACCTCTTATTAAATCCTGATAAAGCCCATAATAATCCTGGTGATTCCAAAGAATCCCTGATTGCTCGTAAAGCTTTCTTAGACCAGGGCTATTATGATCCTATTTTATTAGAATGTACCAACTACATCCAGGCCCATAAAAAAGATCATATGCAGATCTTAGATCTCGGATGTGGTGAAGGCTACTATACATATCGTACAAAACAGATCTTAGGTGACGACAATACCTACTACGGTCTTGATATTTCTAAAGAAGCGGTCAATATGGCAACTCGCTATGATAAAGATATCAACTGGATCGTGGGGAATTCTAAGAATATCCCTGTTCTTGATCACTCTTTAGATGTGATCATGGCTTTATTTACTGTCGTCAACCAGGAAGAACTAGAAAGAACACTGAAAGAAGATGGCTACATCATCCATGTTACGGCCAACCGTGGTCATCTGATCGAGATCAAGCATTTGATCTATGATGAAGTGAAAGTCAAAAGTGATGAACATATTCGTTTACCATTCAATGTCTTAGAAAGCTATGACTTTACAAAGAAGATCCATGTGGCCACCCATGAAGATGCGGTCAATCTGTTAAAGATGACACCACATTACTATCATATCAAGAAGGAAAGACGTGGGATCATCGATACCCTGCCTTCCTTAGATGTGACGATTGATCTTCGTATTACTGTTTATCGTCCATGAAATATCATCAAAAAGGAAATGACCTCGTCCTCATCATCGACGAGGTCTTTGACCATCAAGACTTAGAAACGTTCTTCCATCACTTTCACTTTTCAAAGAAAGCCATTCATCTCTTACATCAGAACAAAGGCTACAAGATCAATAATGAATATCAACAGAAAGCCATCTTGCATAAAGGTGACATACTGACCTTACATGCTTATGATCCTGACGATGGAACCTATGAACCAAACTTTGAACCCATCGATATTGCCTATGAGGATGAGCTCTTACTCATCGTCAATAAACCAGCTTACCTGCCGGTCTATCCAAGTGATCTATCCAATCATGAATCCCTAGCCCATAGAGTTGCCGGCTATTATATCTCTCAAGGATATGATCTGCCAGTGCGTTATATTCATCGTCTAGATGATGAAACAAGCGGTCTGGTCGTCTTTGTCAAAAGTACGCTTTTCTTACCGCTATTTGACTATCTCTTAAGCATTAAAGAAATCAAACGTTCCTATCTGGCTTTTGTCGAAGGACGATTCAAAGATCATAAGACCCATAAAATTGAGACGTATCTGGCCCGTGATCGTCATCATGCCAAAAGGATGAGAGTCGCGAATAAAGGACAAAAAGCCATCACGTATTACCAATGTCTAGAAAACTATGAATCCTATGCCTTAGTGAAATGCGTGTTAGAAAGTGGCCGTCGTCATCAGATCCGTGTCCATATGGCCCACATCGGTCATCCGCTCATTGGGGATCCTTTATATAATCCTCATCCCTCGCAAATAAAAAGACAGGCACTGCATGCCTGTTCCATTGAGATGATCCATCCGCTTACGAATGAACGATTACTTGTGAGCTGCGATCTTCCTGCTGATC
>ONFH01000069.1 GCA_900317015.1 uncultured Erysipelotrichaceae bacterium
CCTTTCGTTAACTGAATACAATTTTCAATCCTAGTCAGTCTTAGTTAACACGAACTGATCAAATCAGCCTTAACTGAATGACATTGGCACATCGGTGCTCTTTTTTCGTTAAATATGACAATTGATCAGTCAATTTTGACACTTCTTGTTTTCTCTTTTTCTTTCAAACTATAATTTTTTTGAAAGGAGTGGAGGAGTATGAAATGTTATCAATGTGGACATGAAATTGAGCCGGAAGCCATTTATTGTCGCTTCTGTGGGGCACTCTTCAAGCCAACAGAAGCGCTGATGAAGGCGGTCGCTCATCATGATGAGAAAGCGATCATCACGCTTTATCAGATATCTTATGATCAGATCTACAATGAACTGATTTCACTAGGTCTACCAGAAAACGAGTGTCAAAAGCTCATCAATGTCATCTTTAAGAGTTACGTCAAAGACATCGTCTCTTTAGGAAAAGAGCGAGAAAGTCTAAATGCGTTAGTCGATCATATTGGCTTCTCTTATATGAAGAGCCACGGCCTCACACCTCATGATGTCAAGCATGAAGAGGTATGGAAGGAAGTGACGTCAGACCAAATTGAAGAAATGTTAAAAACATTACAAAAGCCAAAGCATCCGCTCTTCAAAAAGGTGCTGATCGGCGGTCTGGCTGCTCTGCTTGTCATCGGGGGACTATTTGGTCATGAAGTCATGCAGGAAAAAGAAGCAACGGTGACAAAGACAGTGAAAAAGAAGACGCTCGACAAGGATGAAGCCGCATTTCAGAAAGAAGCGTATACAAGTTTGGTGAGAGAATATGTCTGCGGTGTGAATAAGGCAAAAGTCGATTCTTACTATGCCAAGCCAGAAAAGCTAGAAAAAGAATGTCCGAATGCTAAGCAAATCGTAAGCATCGCCCTCAAACATAAGAAATCTTTAAAAGACTTACAATGTATGACCTATGATGTCAATGGTGATGGCCTTAAGGAACTTGTGACTGGCTATAAAGGAAAGAAAGGAACATTTGTGATCACGGGTATTTATGTCAATGATGGCAGTGATGAATACGTCACGAATACAAATGTTTTAACAAAAGATTCTGATAAGATTCTTTTCACAAAGGATCACCAGGTGATTCGTAAAAGCGGCAGTTTTGATCATGTACTAACATTAGATCATGAAAACCATTATCAAGTCCGCAGGTCCTTGAAAGATCTGCTGGCATTCTTTCAGAAAAAGAAGAGCAAGACGGTTTCTCTTCAGGCCAAATGTGCCATGTCTTTTTACGAAAAGGAGACGGGAATCCCTTTACCAGCTTATCAAAAATCACAATCCAGGACTATGACAAAATGGTTAAAAGCCTTTCGAACAGGTCATGTTTCGTCATGTGATCAGATTGCCAAAACGATGCCGAAATACACAGAAGAATTGTCCTCTTTAAAGATGAGTTCAGGCATGAGAAACGCTTATCTAGAGGTCGTGAAGGAATACAGAGGCAAAAGGTTTGTCATTGGTGGCGGTAATCTTGGGGCTTATTATTTATCTGATCTTGATGGTGATGGCAAGGTGGAACTGATCATTGAGGATTTCGATTGTGACTGTCCATCGGTTCTTAATATTTATAAGTATCAGAATAAAAAGGCGAAAGAAGTGGTCAGCGGTTATGAATATGCCGCCTATGTAAACAAGAATGGTCCACCATTTGGCAGTCCATCGGAAGATGAACTTTCGTTTTATGCCTATGAGAATCATCCAGGCATGATCTGTTACGAACGTCATGATGGCAAGGAACAAGTTTCCATCCTCAAGCTTTCAGGACATAAGCTCAAGAAGATCAAATACAGCAGTCATCCATGTCGGAAAGTTAAAGGAAAAGCACACTTTACAAATCTAGGCATGCAGCTAGATGGTCATAGATGTGGGGAAGATTCTTTTGATTATAGTCTGTTAGGATTTATTCCTCAGCCTGTTCCTGAGGGAACGATCGTTGAAGATTGGTATTAAGGAATGAAAAGAGCACGCCGGTGCTCTTTTTACTATGCATTTGAGTTATACCACCTTCATGGATTTTTATTTTATGAAGGTGTGGGTCTTCCGTATAATGAAGAGGCATGGAGGTGATTTTATGCCAAAAATAAAATGTGCTTTTCCTGATTCAATCAAAGCAATCCCTTCTGCATATTTACAGGATCGATCAGATCGTCAAGGCACTTTCAAAGAACTCTATGATCAAACACATGATGCACTGCAGGTGGACCGTCCTATAAAAAAGCGGGCCATCGTTTATTGACCTTATGGATACACAAACGAAAAGACTGATCCTGTGATTGATTTGATGCATGGGGCTGGAGCAATGAAACGACGTATTTAGGAACGCCTGCTCATCCTAAAAGTTTTAAGCTTGTTTGAAATCACGCCATCGCAAATGGTGAGATGACAGCATGTATCGTCGTCTGTCCAACGTATAATAACCGCTCGTCTCATGATTCCTATGATTATGAGCTTGCCATTCGCTTAACAGCATTTTTTCCACGTGAACTCGTACATGATCTCATGAGAGCAGTGGCAGCGTCATTTTCCACTTATGGCAGTCGCACCACATTCAAAGAGAACCGTAGCAATCGTGTTTTTGCTGGGCTTTCGATGGGATCGGTCCAGACATGGCGTGTCTTTGAACAATGTCTAAATGTCTTTGCATATTTCATGCCTTCAAGTGGTAATTTGGAAAATGATGGAACTTTCTTTGAAAGAATCGTGGAACGATCAGGCTATGGCCCAGAAGATTTTTCAATTCTTGCAATGTCGGGCACGAATGATTTTGCTAGAGAGGCCTTTTCATATCAGATCCAACAGATGGAAATGCAAAAGGACTTTATCAAAGGTCAGAATATCGCCTATTTAGAAAAGAAAGGGTATGGTCATAACCATCAGGCGGCCATCATATACTTTTACAATAGCTTTATTAAAGGTTTCCCAATTCATAGTACTATAGATTCATGCCTGAATATGGCATGAATCTTTGTTTTTTTGCCTGAAAATGGCATTTAC
>ONFH01000289.1 GCA_900317015.1 uncultured Erysipelotrichaceae bacterium
TAAAATTTCTGCTTTCCGTGCATACGGAAAGTGGCAATCTGTATCTCACGACTAAAGTCACGAGCATTAGATTGCCTATTTGTAAAAACTAGATAACATAATTTTAAAGGTATGAATCAATACATAAAGGTTCATGCCTTTATTATTTATTTATGCTAAAAATGACAATAAAAAGGACAAATATGACATAAATTGTTTTAGCAGTTATTATTGAGTATACTAAACTTAAGAAATGGGGGAAATGATTATGTATTGTACAAGATGTGGAAAAGAGATTCAAAACGATTCAACGTTCTGTCCTTATTGTGGAAGTAAAGTGATTCGTCCTTATCAGGGAAACAATCCAGCACAAAGAAATTATTATTCAAATTCAACAGAACGATTTCATCCACAAGATAGTGGAAATATTATTTGGGGTGTGATTGGATTCTTCATACCAGTCGTTGGTTTAATCTTATGGTTAGTATGGAAGGATGAACGTCCTCTTGATGCTAAAGTTTCTGGAAAAGGTGCTTTAATTAGTGTCATTGTTCAAGTAGGGATTGCAGTATTATTCTTTGTCCTTGTGATGATCTTTGGCATTGCTGGTATTTTAGCTTTTAGCTAATCAAATGATTTTTATAAGCCTATAAAAAGAATGATCATTGAGTGCTTCACAACATGACGGACGCTCTTTGATCTTTTATATTGAATAAAATAAAGAGAAAAGTAAGAGAGGATAGTCGTTATTGTGATCATTGTGGCGTCTTATTAGTGCCAACAAATAAGCTCTAGAGCGGTCAATAAACACGATGAAGAGGCGGTCGTAAAGCTTTATAAAATGGAAGCCTGGCGCATTTATAAAAGAATGAGAGAAAGGGGTATTGATGAAGCTGCATCAAAGGCATTAACCAATTAAGCTTTTAAGGAACTGTTAAGTAAGTTGTCTTCGATAAATGGTGCCAAAGCGTTTGAATCCTTATTAAAAAGTGTGAGCGATCATGTGGATGAGCATATTTCAAGAAAGCTAACGGCATCGATGAAAGATCTTAATCATGATGGAAATAAGGAACTTATTTTAGGCTTTCTGATCAATAAGAAGTACCATGTGACCGGTATTTATTATTATCAACCAAAGAAAGGTGCAATACCTTATCAGCTCTTTAAAAAGGCCGACTCCTATAAAGATACCATTGTGACGGATCAAAATCATGTAATTATCGTAAATAAAAGAATAAAGGAACTGTTTATGATATGCAGGCAGATTCACTAAAAACAATCAAGACAAATATTAAAGATAAAGATGCCTATCTTCATAAAACAGGAGAAAAGAAAATCACGATACCAAAGTCATCACTTCATACGATCACAAATCAATTTGATCAATGAGAAGGTTCCTCACAAGTCAGTGTGATTATGAAAACGTATGATGCCAATAAAACTGTTTCAAAGTATGACTTGGATGGTGATGGAAAAAAGGATCAAGTAAAGCTCACTTACAAAAAGAATGAGATCAAAATTATTTAGATTATTATTATGTTACAATCAATCATCATGTCTTTAAAGTGAGTTGTAACGAGTACTTCGATGGAGTTTTGAGTATTATTCGTGCACGCAATGGGGCGATGTTTATATGAACGCATACATTTGGTATGGATTTCAATCAAACATGGAAGTCATTCACTTATAAAAATGGTAAGCTGATCACACAAGCAAAGACAGAGGAAAAAGATCCTGATATGACAAATGATTTCATTGATTATGATGACTTTTATGTGAATGGGAATCAGTTGATCCTGAGTGAAAATGTACACTCACTTGCTGATGCAGAATTTGATATCACTTCTGTTTTTAATCTTTCTAAAGGAAAAGCACAGCTAGTCTCAAAGGAACATCAAATTTACTCATTTGGTGTTAACAGTTTAGAGGAGAAGCGATTAGTTTTAAAAACAGCACGTACCATTATTCCTTATAGGACGAATAAGTGTAAAGAAGCAGGACATGTTATTCCTGCTGGTGCAAAGGTGACGGTTAAATCATTACAAGTCATGGATCACTCTAATGTTTACAAGATCACTTATCAGGGACAATCGGGCTATATAAAATCAGGTCCAGTTATTCATCATAAATATTTTAGTCATTTAGAGTATTATGATTAAAAGGACACTCTTAAGTCATTGAGAGACTATAAAAGGTCTGAACGAACAGATCAATCAGTTCATGTCTTTTCTTTATGATAAGAAATATCATTTTCTTACAAATTGTATTTTAAAACCAAATAAAAGGATTCAAAATATTATTATAAAATCACATAATTCATTGATGATCTATAATGAAGAATGAATAGGAAAAAGCAAATCATACTTTTAAGTATTTACCAACTATTATATTAAAGGGAGAGATCATATATGGAAAAGGTTGAAGATGATTTTACAGCAATTGCGTCTAAAGCATTTTGTAATCGGTATATTGAATCAGTAAAGAAGGCACGAGCAATCTGTGATGAGTTAGATCTACCAGTATCTAAGAACGTAAGCTGGGTGACATTTAGGGAATGGAATAATTATGGACGTTGTATTCATTACAAAGATGATCATTATGTGATTAAGATTAATACTGTTTATTTTAAGAAAGATGATGAGCGCTATCGAAGA
>ONFH01000001.1 GCA_900317015.1 uncultured Erysipelotrichaceae bacterium
ATCACTATTACTTTGCTTTATGAGTACAGAATTTTACATAAAAATAAATTTAACATAAAGAAAATTATGTAAAATTTAACGTAATTTTATCGAAAAATACGTGATTTTTTTGTATAAACCCCTTTCATTTTTTAGTAAAAGGTGTGTAAAATATAGACATCATATGGAAGGGAAGTAGAAAGATATGAAGACATTCTTTTTGAGCACTCTGTTTTCAACGATTTCTGTTCATAATGAACATCCAAGTATCTTAACAATCGATCGTCCTTTAAACTCTGCCGCCGTTTCTCGTTTCAGCTCTCATACAAACCAAAGGATCACGAGGAGATCATAAGCAATATGGATCAGCTTCAGAAGTATTTTCACGAAGCGAGCGTCCTGGTGATCGGGGTCTCTAACGGCTTTTCACGTGCCGAAGGGTTAGACCTCACAAAAGATGAAACGAAACATACAGATTTAAGGGACTACATGCATGCATATGGCTTTACCAAGCTTGTGGATGCCATTATTGGTCCATGGCCTTCTATAAAGGAGGAATGGATCTTTTATAGCCTGTTGACAAAGGCTTATAGTTTGGATTATCAGGAAACAGAGATCATGAGATCCTTGAAATCACTGATTGGGGATAAACCCTATTTTATTGTCTCAAGTGCGGCAGAAAGCCACTTTATGCAGGCCGGCTTTCAAAGAAAACGCATCTATGATATAGCGGGAAATTGGCTGACGATGACGAACTCCGTTGGCGAAGACCTCATCTTAGAAGATGCCAGAGCGCCATTACGTCGTATTGTCAATGCCTATTGCAAGGGAGAGGAGATTGATTCATTGATCCCATTAGATCATAACAATCATCCCATGCGGATCCAGACGGCCGGTTTTGAAACGATGCGCATTGATCCTCAGGAGGAACAAAATTATTTCAACTTTGTGGATGACTATCATGGCAAGAATATGTTGATCCTAGAATTAGGAGCCAACCGGAACAATGTGCTGATCAAGCGTCCATTAATGAAGCTGGCTTACCATGAACCCAATGCCGTCTATGTCACGCTTAATGATCAGGATCTCTGGATCGCTCAGCGCATCCGTGAAAAATCGTTTGGTTATCAAGGCAGTTTGACAAAAATTTTGGGAAATATTGCCCAGGCATGTCGTTAAACAGGTGGAAACACCTGTTTTTTTTAAAAGGATCATGCTCTTTATTGAATATGTTTTTTATCTTATGCTAAAATGTTTTTAGGTGATTTTTTGCGATGAGTTCAAAAGAAATAGGGTCAAGGCGTCAACGTTGACTTTGCCCTCTTCGTGTGTTATAGTGGTATTGCACTTAAACGAGAGGGGCGACCCTCTCGTTCTTTTATGAAAAAATGGAGGTTATATGCTCGAAGAGATTAGAAAAGCAATTCTTCCCCTCATTGATCAACATGATTGTAATCTTGATGATCTAGTTTATGAAAAGGAAAACGGGGAATGGTATCTGCGTGTCTATATTGAAAAAAAGGAAGGGGATCTCGACATCAATACATGTGCTGCGGTCAGTGAAGACATCAGTGCCAAGTTAGATGAGATCGATGTGATCAAGGATGAATACTATTTAGAAGTATCTTCACCTGGCATCGAAAAGCCTTTAAGAAGCTGGGACAAAGTCGTCGAAAATGTCGGCGAATATGTTCACATTGATTTTAAAGATCCTAAAGAAGGCTTAAATGAAGTCGAAGGGACGATCTTAAGTGCCCAGGACGACACGATTGAAGTGCAGTATTTCGTCAAGGGACGTAAGAAAAAGATCAACGTGCCTTATGATAATGTGAAATTTATAAGATTAGCTGTTAAGTTTTAAGGAGGAGCAAGTTGACAATGGCTAAAGTGAAAAAAGATACAAAAAGTGCCAAGAATTTTATCTTAGCACTCAATGCCTTAGAAGAAGAACGTGGGATTTCTAAGCAGGTCGTGCTAGATGCCCTTAAAGAAGCGCTAGAAAAGTCATATAAGAAGAACTATTTAGGTCCTGATTCTATCGTGAATGTCACGATCGATGAAAATACGGGGAAGATCCGCTTATATGAAATTAAACATGTCGTTGATGACGTCATGGATGAAGATTATGAATTATCTGAAGAAGAAGCTCAGGAGATCGATCCTAAGTATCACGTTGGTGATGATGTCATCACCGAAGTGTCTCCTGATGTGTTTGGCCGTTTAGCAGCCATCCAGACAAAACAGATCTTACGTCAGAAGATCAGAGAAGCTGAAAAGGAAGCTCTTTATAATGAATACATCGATAAGAAAGATGATATCATTACCGGCATCGTTGATCGTGTGGAAGAACGTTTTGCGATCATCAATATCGGTAAGACAGGGGCTTTGCTTCCTTTACATGAACAGATGAAGAATGAAACATTGACAGAAGGCCAGCATATCAAAGTGTATGTGTCTGATGTCACAAAAGATGGCAAGAATAACAAGGGCACACATATTGCGGTCAGCCGTACAGCGCCTGGTCTTGTCAAACGTTTATTCGAATTAGAAGTCCCAGAAATCTATGATGGGGATGTGGAGATCAAATCCGTATCAAGAGAAGCTGGCGAACGAAGCAAGATCGCCGTTTATACTGACAACCCTGATATCGATCCAATTGGTTCATGTGTAGGGCCTAAGGGCACACGTGTCAATAATGTGGTTGAAGAACTGCATGGGGAAATGATCGATGTTGTAGAATACAGTGATGATCCAGTCACTTTCATTTCAAATGCCTTATCACCAGCCAAGGTCTCTCAGGTCATCTTAAATGAAGAAGACAAGTCAGCCTTAGTCATCGTGCCTGATGATCAGTTATCATTAGCCATCGGGAAACGTGGTCAGAATGCGCGTTTAGCCGTTCATTTAACAGGCTGGAAGATCGACATCAAGTCTAAGAGCCAGGTGGCTGAAGAAGGCATCAGCTTATCACCTAAGGAAGATGATCAGCTGTTAAAAGAAATGCAGAAAGCAGAAACAGAAGCGCCTGTTGAAGAGACACCTGTAGAAGAAGCAGAAGAAACATTCACATCTGATGAAACATTCGATGATGAATCATTTGACGATGAAGAAGAAAAGGCTGAAGAACCAAAGGCAGAAGAAAAAGATGAAGAACCTGCCATTAAGGTCGATATTGAAGCCTTAAGAGAAGCACACGAAGAAGAAGATCAGGACTACGTCAAAGTTATCAAAGCTGATGATGACGATGCGGAAGACGAAGAAGAACCTGATTACGATCCTAAATATGATGAAGATATCGATTACGAAGATTACGATAAGTATTACGACTAATTGATCTCATGAAAAAAGTACCATTAAGACGATGCGTTGCTACCGGCGAACAGCTCCCAAAAAAGGAGCTGATCCGTGTCGTCAAAAACAAAGAAGGAGACGTTTTCGTAGATCCAACAGGTAAGGCCAATGGCCGAGGCGCTTATTTGAAGCGTTCACAGGAAGCCATCGACATAGCTCGCAAGAAAGGCATTTTAAAGCGTGCTTTAGGTGTCGATATTCCCGATGAGATCTATGATGAACTATCATCCTATGTCAAATAACTTAGACATCTTGAATTATTTAGGACTGATCAAACGTGCGCGTCGCCTCGTCACTGGGGAGAGTGCTTTAAAAGCGATCCAGTCAAAAGAGGCAAAATTTGTCATCATTGCCGAAAACGCAAGTGACAATACCAAAAAGAAATTTAGTGATAAATGTAAATACTACCAGGTCGATTATCAGATCTGGGGGCACTCTGATGAACTCTCTCATGCCATTGGCTCGCATAACCGTATGGTGATTGCGGTCGTGGACAAGGGATTTGCATCAAAGCTGAAAGAAAAGTTAGGAGGTTAAAAAATGGCGAAAAAGAAAAATAACAAAAAGGGACAGAATAATAATCGTAATAATTCTCGAAGAAATAACAAGAAAGGTTCCAACTTCCCTAACAAAAAAGAAGATAAGAAGCTCAACGATGGCATCTGTGAATATGAAGATGGTATTACCGTTGAACAGTTAGCCGAGAAATTAAACAAAACGCCAGCAGAAGTTATTAAAGTTCTGTTCATGCTTGGCACAATGGTGACGATCAACTCATCATTGACGGATGAACAGGTTGAACTGATCTGTCTGGAATATGGCTATGAACCAAAGAAAGTCGTCAATGTTTCAGAATTGAACTTTGAAGATATGGAGATCGTCGATGATCCAAAGGATCTTGTTTCACGTCCTCCAGTTGTCACGATCATGGGTCATGTCGATCATGGGAAAACAACATTACTTGACCATATTAGAAAATCAAGAGTGGCCGAAGGCGAATTCGGTGGGATCACTCAGCACATCGGTGCCTATCAGGTACCAGTGGCTGGCAAGAAGATCACATTCTTAGATACACCAGGTCATGAAGCCTTCACCGCTATGCGTGCCCGTGGTGCCCAGTGTACCGATATCGTTATTATCGTGGTCGCTGCTGATGATGGGGTTATGCCACAGACAAGAGAAGCCGTTGACCATGCCAAGGCTGCCAACGTCCCAATTATCGTTGCCGTCAATAAGATCGATAAAGAAGGCGCTGATCCTGAACGTATCAAGACGGAAATGACGGATTTAGGTCTATTACCTGAAGAATGGGGTGGCGATGTGCCATTCTGTAACATTTCCGCTAAACGTGGTGATGGGGTTCAGGAATTACTAGAAACTGTCTTGATCGTTGCTGAAATGGCAGAATTAAAAGCCAATCCAAAACGTGCCGCTATAGGAACTTGTGTTGAAGCAAGACTTGATCGTGGCCGTGGTCCAGTGGCTACATTATTAGTCCAGAACGGGACATTACATCCAGGGGATCCAATCGTAGTTGGTTCGACATTCGGTCGTGTCCGTCAGATGTTAAATGATTCTGGTCGTTCTATTAAAAATGCAGCACCAGCAACACCAGTCGAAATTACTGGTTTAAATGATGTCCCTGAAGCAGGGGACCGTTTCATGGTCTTCGAATCAGAAAAACAGGCTCGTCGTATTGGCGAAGAACGTGCGAAGATCAAACAGGAAAAGGAAAGAAATACATCTTCAGCAATGTCCCTTGATGATTTATTCAATCAGATCAAGGAAGGCGAAATTGCCAACTTAAATGTCATCGTTAAAGCCGATGTCAACGGAACAGCTGAAGCCGTGAAGAGCTCTCTTCAGAAGATCGATATTGAAGGCGCAAAAGTCAACGTCATTCGTTCAACCGTTGGGGCCATCTCAGAATCTGATGTCCTTTTAGCAAGTGCGTCTAAGGCCATCATCTATGGTTTCAACGTTCGTCCAGATGCCAACGTACGTCGTAAGGCGGAAGAAGAAGGCGTAGAAATTCGTCTGCATAATGTCATCTACAAGATGGTCGAAGAGATCGAAGCAGCCATGAAGGGTATGTTAGCGCCTGAAATGCAGGAAGTTGTCACTGGTCAGGCTGAAATTCGTAAGGTCTACAAAGTGTCTAAGCTTGGAAATATCGCCGGCTGTTATGTCACTGATGGGTCCATCAAGCGAAACTGCGGTGTCCGTTTGATCCGTGATGGTGTCGTCGTTTACGAAGGGAAACTTTCTAGTTTGAAACGTTTCAAAGATGATGCCAAGGAAGTCGCTCAGGGCTTTGAATGTGGTCTGATGATTGAAAACTATAACGATATCAAAGAAGGCGACATCGTCGAAGGTTTCGTCATGGAAGAGGTTGAAAGAGACTAATGGCAAATAAAATCAAAGTGGAAAGAATGAATGCTTTGATCCTGCGTGAGCTGTCATTGATCTTAAGAGATGAAGTCAAGGATCCCGCTGTGAAAACAGTGACGATCACTGCTGTCGAATGTACCAATGACTTATCGATTGCCAAAGTCTATGTGTCCTTTATGGAACATAACAAGCGCTCGATGCAAGCTCTTGAACGCAGTAAAGGTTTTATTCGTTCAAAACTATCAAAAATTTTACCAATTCGTAAATGTCCAGAAATTCAGTTTGTTGAAGATAAATCCATTGCTTATGGCAATCATATCGATGAATTACTGGCGCAGTTACATAAGAAAGATTAAAGTCCTCCAAGGGACTTTTTTCTTTTCCCTTTTAAAAATTTACATGAAATGAAAATCTTTACGGTCATAAAGATATGATTATGTTATAATCTTTACGGAGGTATTGTATGCTTTGTATTACAAATGGAAATGTGATCTTAGAAAGAGAGATCGTACATAAAAACGTATATATGGATGGCGAGATCATCGTAAAAATTAGTGATGAAGCACCAAGTGTCCATGATCAGGTGATCGATGCGAAAGGACGCTATGTTTCACCAGGCTTCATTGATGTCCATACGCATGGCCGTAAGGGCTGTGATACGATGGATGGAGATGTTGAAAAGTTAAAAGTCATCTCCAAAGAGAACTTGACGACCGGCTGTACATCTTATCTGCCAACGACGATGACGATGCAGAAGGAAGATGTAAACAAAGCCATCGATGCGGTCGCAGCGTTAAAAGGCAATGAACCAGGGGCCAAGATTCTTGGTGTGCATATGGAAGGACCATTTGTGTCCGAGAAATATAAAGGGGCCCAGGATGCGAAAAATATCATTCCTTCCACAGTAGAAAACTTTCAGGCTTTAGCCCATGGGCATGAAGATTTGATCAGGAAGATTACCTTAGCGCCAGAAAGTGCAGGGGCTTTAGACTTAATTGCCTATTTAGCCAAACAGGGCATTTCAGTTTCAGTGGGCCATAGTAATGCGACGTATGACGAAGCGATTGCCGCTTTTGATGCGGGTGCGAATTCGACGACACATACATATAATGCAATGACACCGTTAGATAAAAGAAAACCTGGCATCGTTGGAGCCGTCATGGATGATCCTCGTCCTTATGCCGAACTGATTCTAGATGGGAAACATGTCTATTATCCCGCTGCAAGAATCTTACTGAAGATGGTCGGAAAGGAACGTCTGATCCTCATTACCGATTCCTTAGAATGTACCGGCATGCCACTAGGACAATATGAACTTGGCGGTCAGCCGATCTGGGTCGAAGAGGGACGTGCTGTCTTAAATGATGGCACGATTGCTGGATCGATTGCTGGCATGAATGAAGTCGTCAGACATGCCTTTGAACATTTGAATGTGTCCTTACCAGAGGCTGTCAACTTTGCTTCCCGTAATCCAGCTAAGTCGATTCATGAAGAGCATTTAGGGCTGATTCGCGAAGGCTACAAGGCCGATCTGATTTTATTTGATGATCAGATTGATGTGAGCATGGCGATCGTTCGTGGTCAGATCAAATATAATAAAGGAGAGTAACAATGGTCGTATTAGAGAATGAATTTTTAGAAGCACACCTAGATCCTAAGGGGGCAGAAATTGCCAAATTGATTGGAAAACAGGATGGCATCAACTACATGTGGCGACAGGATCCAATTTTGTGGGGTCACTCAGCACCGGTCTTATTTCCAATCGTTGGGGCTTTAAAGAATGGTGAAACTATCATTGAAGGAAAAACTTATAAGATGGGCCAGCATGGCTTCTCTAGAAATACAGAGTATACGATTGAAGAACAGGATCAGACGCATGTCGTCTTCCACTTATTCGATACAAAAGAGACAAAGACGATGTATCCTTATGGTTTTGATGTGTATGTCACTTACCGCTTAGAAGGTCAGCAGTTAAAAGCTGAATTTAAAGTCGTCAATGATAAGGAAGATTACATTCGTTTCCAGATCGGCGGTCATCCAGCTTTTGCCTGCCCATTTATGGAAGGCGAAGATGCCAATGATTACTATGTCGAATTTGAAAAGAAAGAAAATGTCGCTCGTAAGGTCATTAATCCAGCCCGTGGCGGGATGAGTCATATGGATCTGCCATTCTTTGAAAATGAACGTCGTTTCTTCGTGCGTCAGGCTTTATTTGACAGCGATGCCATCGTTCTTCCTCATATCAAGAGTGAATCTATTACATTAAAAGCATTAAATCATGACAAGAGCTTAACGATGCATATGCATAACTTTGATTATGTCGGCATCTGGGCGTCTAAACATACCGGTGGTCTTTTAGCCATCGAACCATGGGTCGGCATTACAGATTATGTCGATGCCAGCGGGTATTTTGAAGATCGTGAAGATCTACAGACATTACGTAAAGGTGAAACGTTCGTCTGTGATTTTGCGATCGAGATCAAACAATAAGGTTTCTCCCATCCCCATACATGACGTATGGGGACTTTTCTGATTCTTGTAAAAAGAAGAAAGCGCTTTTATTGATTTTAGAAAAGCATAATATTTTTTAAAATGCGGGACAATTTCATGAATAT
This sequence comes from uncultured Erysipelotrichaceae bacterium, assembly GCA_900317015.1. Taxonomy (GTDB): domain Bacteria; phylum Bacillota_I; class Bacilli_A; order Erysipelotrichales; family Coprobacillaceae; genus Intestinibaculum. Next base: position 8,337 of record ONFH01000001.1, read on the forward strand.
TATTTAGCCTTTCCTAAATGTTATGTTATAATAAAAAAGGTGATACAATGAAAAAAGGAATAATTTTATTATCACTGTGCCTGCTTTGTGGATGTACGTCTTCAAAAAATGAGGAAGGTGTGTCAAACGCCCAACTCAAAGAATACAGATCCTATGTGCAGGACATTAAAAATACAAAATCATTTTCTAATTATTCTAAATATTTTACAACACAGCTCGTGATCAGTGACCTGGGCAATTACTACAGCTATGATCTCATCATCAAAGATCCAAAAGTCAAGATGTACAAGATCAAAGCCGTTTCGTATTCGCCTTATATCAAGGATCAATATCATCCTTCCATCGGCATTTTTGAAAAGGCAAGCTACAATCTTGTCCCAAATTATGTCAATAAGAAGAAAGGCTATGTCAAAGGCATCGACTTATCTGGCAGGATCACAAAACGTTCCGATGTCAAGGTCAAGATCAGTTATACGAACGCACAAAACAAAAGGAAAGCAATGGTCATCTATGTCAAAAATTCGAATGGATAAGCTTCTTGCCCATGCCGGTTATGGCACCCGCAAAGAAGTGAAAGGACTTTTAAAAAGCAAATTCGTCACGCTCAATGGTGAGATTGTGACAAGCGATAAGCTCAAAGTGGATCTTGATCATGATCAAGTCATGGTCAATGGGGAACCTGTCAATTATCAGGAATATGTCTACTACATGCTCAATAAGCCCGTCGGTTATGTCAGTGCGACGATGGATAACGTCTATCCAACGGTCATTGAATTAATTGATGATGTCCATCCTGATCTTTTTCCAGTAGGACGTCTTGATGTCGATACAAGAGGACTTTTGCTCATTACCAATGATGGAGCGCTTGGTCATCGTCTGACTTCCCCTAAACATCATGTTGATAAGACGTATGAAGTCTTATGTGATGGCTTATTGACAGAGGAAGATGTTCAAGCTTTTGCAAAGGGCATCGAGCTCGATGATTTTACCTGTAAAAGTGCAAAACTTGAGATCATTGGCAAGGATCATTGTTACGTGACGATTCAGGAAGGTAAATTCCATCAGGTCAAACGAATGTTTTTAAGCGTTGATAAACCGGTGACATTCTTAAAGCGTGTTGCGATGGGGCCTTTAAAGCTTGATCCGGCTTTAGAAGAGGGACAGTACCGTCCTTTAACGGCCCAGGAAATCGATAGCCTCAAGAGTAAAAGTATGGTATAATTAGGGACAATTGGGAGGTAATCATGAGATTAAGAAACAACCCGGAAGCGATTGATATTTTACAAGCCCATGATAATATCTGTTTTATAAATCCTAAGGATATGCCCAATACATGGTCAAAGGTCTTTGGCAATGATCATCCGATCTATATCGAGATCGGTATGGGCAAAGGTGATTTCATTTTAGAGAATGCGAAACGATATCCTGAGATCAATTTTATCGGGATTGAAAAATATACAACGGTCATGGCCATTGCCTTAAAGAAGGCCTTAAAAGAAGAGGTACCAAGCAATCTTCGCTATTTGAAAGAAGATGCCGTGATGTTAAGCGAAGTCTTTGGCGAAGGTGAAGTGAGTCAGATCTTTTTGAACTTTAGTGATCCATGGCCAAAGAAAAGACATGCGAAACGTCGTTTGACATATCCGTCTTATCTAGATATTTATAAACACATTTTGAAAAAAGAAGGTCATATTATTTTTAAAACAGATAATCGTGGTCTCTTTGAATATTCCCTTTCATCGTTTGCCAACTATGGCATGCATTTTAATGACGTCTGCTTAGATCTTCATCACAGTGAGGGGTATGAAGACAATATCATGACGGAGTATGAGAGAAAGTTTTCTCCAAAAGGTCCGATCTATCGAGCTGACGTGAACATGAAGGAGTGATGTTTTCATGAAAACAACTCATATTGCGAACGTGGAAGAGTATCAGAAAGCGATTCAGGAAAAATCATGTATCATCTTTAGTACGACGTGGTGTCCTGACTGCTTTTATTTAAAAACATTTATCGATGATGTCATTGATGAACATCAGGAATTTACATTCTATGACATCGATCGAGATGAATTACTTGATTTATGTATGCAATTAGAAATTCTCGGAATTCCTTCGCTGATCACTTATGAGAACGGTAAGGAAACGGGAAGATTTGTCAGTAAAGAGCGTAAAACAAAAGAAGAAGTCGAAGACTTCTTAAATGGAATTCAGTAATGGGGTGGAATAAATGGCAAAGGAAAAATTTTTCGTAAAGCTTAAAGACTGGCTGATCGGTGTCGATGAAGATGAAGACGATGATGATTACATCGATCCGATCGTAGAGAATCGTCGTCGTGAAAGTTTTGAAAGACCACAGCCAAAACCGGCACCAAGACAGACAAAACCAGTTCAACCAGTAAAACAGGCACCTAAGCAGGCTCCTAAACCACAGCCTGTGCAAAGACCTGCTCAAAATTCGCAGCAACAAGTTCAAAGACGTGCTGCACCAAAACCTGCCGCTAAGCCGGCACCAAAACCAAAACAACAGGCTCCCAAACCACAGCCTAAGAAAGAGGCCAAAGTCGAACGTAAAGATAACTACATCATGACCGAGATCATCTCGCCAATGAATGGGATCAAAGTACCTGCTGAAAAGCAGCCAGAGGTTCGTCGTAAGGCCGCCCATAAGAAAAAATTCAAAATGAATCAGGATGAACTGATTCCTGTCATTTCCCCAATGTTTGGACCATCTGAGGAAGAAGAGCAGCAAAAACCGGCTCCTAAAAAAACAGAACCAAAAAAAAAGCCGGTAGTCACTCAAGCAAAGAAGCCAGCGCCTAAAAAAGAAAAGGCACCAGCTCCGGTCAAAAAACCTCAGAAACCAGATGAAGTCATCAATAATGTGGAAGATCGTTTGAAAAACATCTCTTCCTTAGCTGAAGAGACGCAGGATGATTTAAAGATCATTGAAGAACGTACTGGAAAATTTAAATTAGATTTCAAAAAAGATGATGATTCTTTAATTGATGAGATCGATGATAACATGAGCTTAGATGAACTGATGAACCTTTACGAAAAGAAATTTAAGTAAATATGATTCAGGGAATCGGGTGTGATCTTGTCGATTTAAATCGAATCGACATTCATAATGAAATATTCATCAAGCATATTCTTTCACCAAAGGAATATGCTTGTTTTGAGTCTCTAAGCTCAGAAAAACGAAAACGTGAATACCTTGGAGGACGCTTTGCCTGTAAGGAAGCTTACTTAAAAGCGATTGGCACAGGCATTGGTGGAAAGCCCTTCAAGGAGATCGAAATCTTAAATGATGATACGGGAAAACCTTATATCAATGATGACAGGGCGCTTGTGACGCTCTCTCATGAACGTGAGATGGTCATGGCCTTTGTCGTCATTTCTGATGAATTACACAAATAAAATGTCATATCCGTCAAGAAGACCCCAACATCCACTTCATAGTGCTACGATAGGCTTGAGGTGATAGTATGTTTAATCAGGTCTTTTTAGTGGGCCGTTTAGCGACGATGCCCGATCTTACCAAAGATACCAATGAGGACTATGAAACAAAGATCATGCTCAATGTTTCTAAGCCTTATGACGCCTATGATAATCGTTATAATTATGTGAAAGTGCCGATCCTCGTCTGGCGAGGAATGGCGAAAAAACTGGTTTCATGTGCTCAGGTCGGCTCTTATGTCGCCGTCAAAGGACGCTTATGTAACTGCTTCGATGATGAGAACAAGATCATGATCGAAGGAGAGAGCGTGCAGGTGCTTGATGACCAGTTTGCACACTTTCAGGAATAGGAGAAATATATGATTGATCAGTCACTCATTAGAAACTTTTCTATTATCGCCCATATTGATCATGGGAAAAGTACCTTGGCCGATCGTATCTTACAGCTCACCCATACTGTCAGTGACCGTGAGATGAGAGATCAGCTGTTAGATTCCATGGATCTTGAAAGAGAACGTGGGATCACGATCAAATTAAATGCCGTTCAGCTTCACTATAAAGCCAAGGATGGCAAGACCTATCTTTTTCATTTAATCGATACGCCGGGCCATGTCGACTTCTCTTATGAAGTCTCACGAAGCCTCGCCGCCTGTGAAGGGGCCGTGCTCGTCGTCGATGCGACACAGGGCGTAGAAGCCCAGACATTAGCCAATGTGTATTTAGCTTTAGATAATGACCTGGAGATCTTACCAGTCATTAATAAAGTCGACTTACCAAGTGCTGATGTCGATCGTACGATCAAGGAGATCGAAGATGAAATTGGCTTACCAGCCGATGATGCACCATGCATCTCTGCCAAAACAGGACTGAATGTCGACCAGGTCTTAGAAGATATCGTTAAAAACGTTCCAGCACCAAAAGGCTCTGTGGATAATCCCACACAGGCTTTGATCTTTGATAGCTACTACGATTCTTATCGTGGGGTCATCATTATCGTCTGCGTCAAGGAAGGCTCTATTAAAGTCGGAGACCATATCCACTTTATGGCCAGTGATACGACGTATGAAGTGACCGAACTCGGCGTGCGTACACCAAATGAAGTCAAGCAGGATGAACTGGTTACAGGGGAAGTTGGCTGGATCGCCGCTAGCATCAAGACGATCAAGGACGTCCATGTCGGTGATACGGTGACGACCTTAGAAAATCAGGCCAACAAGCCGCTTCCTGGTTATAAACGTATGAATCCAATGGTCTACTGTGGGCTTTATCCTGTTGATAATGCCAAATATGGCGACTTGCGTGATGCGTTAGAAAAAGTCGAATTAAGTGACTCTTCCTTAGTCTTTGAACCAGAAACATCGCAGGCCTTAGGCTTTGGGTTTAGATGCGGTTTCTTAGGAATGCTGCACATGGATGTCATCGAAGAACGATTAGAACGTGAATTCAATTTGGATCTGATTGCCACGGCACCATCCGTTGTCTATCATGCCTTTTTAACGGATGGAACAATGGTCGAAGTGGCCAACCCAGCGGAAATGCCCGATCCAACATCCTTGGATCATATTGAAGAACCTTATGTCCGTGCATCAATCATGACACCAGAAGAATTCATTGGTCCAATCATGGAACTCTGTCAGAATAAACGAGGCGAGTATCAGGATATTGAATACCTAGATGATTCAAGACGTAATGTCATCTATTTAATGCCATTATCAGAGATCGTCTTTGATTTCTTCGATAAGCTGAAATCATGTACGAAGGGCTATGCGTCCTTTGATTATGAGTTAGAAGGCTATCGTACAAGCAAACTGCAGAAGATGGATATCATGTTAAATGGTGAAGTTGTCGATGCCTTATCGACAATCGTACATAAGGACTTCGCTTATGATCGTGGGCGTGTCATCTGTTCGAAATTAAAGGAACTCATTCCACGACAGCAGTTTGAAATTCCAGTTCAGGCCGCTTTCAATGGCAAGATCATTGCCCGTACGAATATTAAGGCTGTCCGCAAGAACGTATTGGCCAAATGTTACGGCGGAGATATTTCTCGTAAGAAGAAATTACTAGAAAAACAAAAAGAAGGAAAGAAGCGTATGAAGGCCGTTGGTTCGGTAGAAATCCCACAGGAAGCTTTCATGGCGATCCTTTCTGTAGATGATGAGTAATTCCCATCATCTTTTTTATTGATATTTTGGCACTTCAATA
>ONFH01000316.1 GCA_900317015.1 uncultured Erysipelotrichaceae bacterium
ATATTTTTTACAATTCCTTTAGGCAGAAATTCTCTGCACACTTGATCTAAGAGCGTGATGACTTCATCATGCCCATAGAAGTATGCCTCTCCTAAGTAAACTCCCTGATTCATATGCATGGAGATTGCCCGCAGGACCCAAATGACACCAAAAAAATGATCTGTATGTTTGTGGGTCATGATGACATGATGAATATCATCTAATGAAATATGCGCACGATTTAACTGATGAAAAATGCCATTACCCCCGCCCCCATCAACTAAAGTATGTTCATGACCTTCTGATAGTACAAAACATGTATTATATGTTTTTACGGCAAGAGCATTGCCTGTTCCTAACATTGTTAACTTCATAATAATTCCTCTAAATGATCCATTGATAAATGACTTCAAAGATACCTGCTAAAAACATGATCAGCACGGGATTGAGCTTTGTTTTTCTAAGCAGGATCACACAAACGACAAAAGCAATGAATGAATGATACTGAACGTTATGCATAGAAATGTGAGAATTTTTAAAGAATGCTGCTAATAATATTGAGATACCGCTGATGGCGATCATCGCTACGACAGCAGGACGTAAGTATGCCAAAATTTTTTGCATCCAGTCAATGTGTTTATAGCGCACATAGATCATTGCTAAAACGGTACAAATAATGATTGAAGGAAAGATACAGGCAATCGTTGCAATAACTGCCCCGGGAAAGCCTTTGACTGCTTCGCCAATGAAAGTTGAACCATTGATGGCAATTGGTCCAGGAGTCATTTGTGAAATGGTAAAAAGATCCGTAAATGTCGATAGCGAGATCCAGTGATGTTTATTGACAGCCTGTTCAATAATTAAAGGCATAGAAGCATAGCCACCACCAAAACTAAATAAACCGATTTTCAAAAATGAGAGAATTAATTCTAAATAAATCTTCATGCTTCATCTACCTTCTTATGAATCACAAAGCAGTCAAATAGACCAATCGCAATACAGCCAAGAACGATATATCCGATATTGACATTTAATATATAATTTAAGATAAAGGTCGCACCCATAATGATCATGGCTCGCCATTTGTTTTCCTTAATTACACCAGCTCCCATATCGTAAACAACACTTGCAATCAATGCGCCTACGCCTGCACGCATTCCGACTAAAAGATTCTTAATGATTTCGTTCGCAATAAAAGCATGGTAAAACATGGAAATAATATAAATGATGGCAAATGGTGGAATCACTGTTCCCAGCACACAAACGAGAATTCCTGGAATACCCGCCATCTTATATCCTAAAACGATGGCTCCATTGACTGCAATCGCTCCAGGAGCACTTTGCGCAATAGCAACCAAATTCAATATTTCTGTTTCGTCAATATAATGTAAGTCATCACAGAATTTTTTCTTCATCATAGAAACGATGACATAGCCTCCCCCAAAGGTAAAAGCAGAAAGATAAAGGGTCGATAAAAACAATTCCAAGTACAGTCCTTTTTTCTTCTTCATAGCTTCGTATCTCCTTTATGCGTACATCTTAACATCTTATGTTTTATCGATACAGTGAAAATTGATCAAATTTCTGTTAAGATTGAAGCGGTGATTTTATGGAAGAATTTGAAAAAAATACACATCTTTTTGAAGATGAAGGCAATTATTTTAATAATCTGTTTGAAGAAGATGATTACAGTTACTTGAGCGTAAAAAACTGTGATTTTAAAAATTGTATTCTAAAAAATATGATCATTACTGATACAACATTTGATCATTGTTATTTTACTGATGTCTTATTTGATCACTGTGATTTTTCTAATGCAAAATTTGAAGAGTCACTGATCAAGAAATGTTCTTTTAAGAGCTGTAAAACGCTCGGCATGCAAGTGAATAACAGCATTCTTGATCATGTGACATACGAAGAATGTATGATGTCTTACTCAAGTTTCTATCATACTCAGATCAAAGAAGTGCATTATTATTCTTCTCAATTGAATGAAAGTTTTTTTACGAACTGTCAGATCAAAGCATCTTTTTCTGAAAGTGATCTGACCATGACGGAAATTGATCATACATCCTTTAAAGGAATTGATCTATCCAGTGCTCTTATTTCCGGCATTCGCATTACTCCCTATGATTTAAAAGGTGCTATCATCGGTGCGGATCAGGCAATCGATTTAGTTCCGCTTTTAGGCGTAATTCTTAAATAATCCTTTCTTATTTATTATTTTTTTCTTACGAAATTCTTAATTTATTCTTAATTTTTTATTGACTTATGCTTGGATATCCTGTATTCTAAGCTATGTCCAAGGAGGAAACCCCATGTTAGGAATTAAAAATATTAAGAATTTATCAATCAAATTAGCAATTATTGCTTTTATATTCATGAGCTTGTTCACAATGCAGGCTTTCACTCATAAATCTGAAGCTGCTGGTAACCGTTTAGCAAAGAAAGCACTCTCCCGTGTCGGTTCTGCTTATGTCCGTGGAGCAGGTCACAGTTCTTCAGCCGTAAAAAATAAAAATCAAAGAAGTTTTGACTGTTCTGGCTTAGTCAATTGGTCAGCTTATCAGTCAGGAAAGAAAATTGGTATTAATACAACATCATCTTTAGGTCGTGTTGGTCATTCCGCAAGCCGTAAAAGTTTAAAAGCAGGCGATATCATGTTATTTAGATGCAGCGGTAGCCGCATCAGCCATGCCGCAATCTACGTTGGCAAAGGAAAACTTGTTCATGCGCCAGGGCGTGGACGTAAAGTTAAAGTTGTTTCTTACAATAGTTATTGGAAACGCCGTTTAGCAAAAGTTAGACGTTTATAATATTTGATTTGGTAAGCATAATTGCTTACCTTTTTATTATCACTATCATTGGTAATCAATTGATTACTACACCTTGATAATTGTATTTCGTCCTATACACAACAGCTATTGACATATAAATCTGATTAAAAATAAAACCAAACGCTCACTATACAACATAGATTGTACGGAAATGACAAAAACAAGAGATATCTTAGATTGCGACAAATGCAGTATAACCAAAAAGCATTTTACGATCATTTCATTTTGCTTGCATCAAATCATATTGCTGTGACGATTCATCCTCTAAAGATGATATGAAATCACCTTTACGCCCATAAACAAATAGGTACGTGCTAATGCTATATTGATATATCGGTCATATTTGTCAGCAGCCACCATTTTATAAGCAAAACGTAATCATATAATAATAACGAGAAGAACCACAGGTCCTTCTCGTTTGCTTTCTATGAAGTTTTAGAAAAGTATAGGCTTCCTATTTATTAAGAAATCTATCTTACCAAGTATCTGTTTCCTCAATGCATAAAAGAAAAAAGCGGGCGAACCCGCTTTGATTAGACTAAACGTCTTGCTGTGTAGAACTGGTTACGATAGTAGCCACTTGCAACAGTTACAACTGTAACAGTAGCTCCTGAATGTGGAGCATGAACCATCATACCATTACCAATATAGATACCTGTATGATGTACACCACTTAATGAACCGTTAGATGAGAATAACAAGATGTCGCCTTCCTGTAAGTTTGAGTAACTTACTGAAGATCCTAAACTACACATACTTGTTGTACTTGTACGCGCGAAGTTAATTCCACACTGTCTATAAGTCCACCATACCAGTCCAGAACAGTCAAATGAATTTGGACCAGTAGCGCCCCAGACATATGGGCAACCCCTTCTAGACAATGCTTTTAATGCGATCGTACTACCACTAACGTTCTTAGCTGAAGTAGTAGTCGTTGTTGTTGATGACGATGATGTTGAAGATGAAGATGTTGAAGACTTTGTTGAAGTCGTCTTTGTACTTGAATTATTATCGTCTCCACTTGCATTGCTTGATGATGACTTTGAGCTTGAATTTGTATTCGTACTTGAAGATGATTTTGTTGACGTCGTCTTCGTACTTGAATCATTATCGTCTCCACTTGCATTGCTTGATGATGACTTTGAGCTTGAATTTGTATTCGTACTTGATGACTTAGTTGATGTTGTCTTCGCACTTGATTCGCTATCATCACCACTTGCGTTGCTTGATGAAGAGCTTGAAGTTGAATTGGTATTTGTATCAGCTGCTTTCTGAGCTTCTTCCTTAGCCTTTTCAGCAGCAGCCTTTTTATCAGCTACTTCCTGAGCTGCTTTTTCAGCGGCAGCTTTCTTCGCTGCTTCTTCCTGCGCTGCTTTCTTAGCGGCGGCCTGAGCTGCAGCTTTCTTTTCGTCATCAGCTTTCTTAGCAGCAGCGGCTTTTGCTTCTGCTTCCTGTTCTGCTTTCTTGGCAGCGGCTTCTGCTTTTGCCTTCTTAGCGGCAGCATCCTTAGCTTCCTTCTCAGCTGCTTCTTGAGCTGCTTTAGCTTCTGCTTTCTTAGTAGCCTGAGCTTTTGCCTCTTCCTGGGCAGCGGCTTCCTGCTGTGCTTGTTCTTCTGCTAAAGCTTTTTTCTGCGCTGCAATTTTTTCAGCTTTAACTTTTGCTTGACGTTCTGCTTCTTTAATATCAGCTAAGTTTTCTGCAATCTGTTCAATAGATTCCTGGTTGTTAGATAAATCACCATTTGATTTCTTTAAATCTGACTGCTGTTTATTTAACTGTGTTGTATATTGTGATAATAGAACTTTCGACTGTTTTTTAGCCGCAAGCAAATTCTGCTGATTAGCAACTAATGTTGTTTTCTGTTTATTCAGTGACTTCTTAGTATCGTTGATGTCGTCAATTAAATCATTTTCATATGATGTTAAATCTCCGACTGTAGAAGCACGTGAGAAGAAATCCGAGAATGACTCAGCGCCGAATAAATATCCAACATAAGAGTTGGAATTTGTAGCAGCTTGAGCCGCATAAATTCTCTTTGACAATTTTAGCTTTTTTTCTTTTAACTTTGTTTCAGTATTGGCAATTGATTTTTTTACGTATTTAATTTGCTTTTGAGTTGTTGTGATCTTCGCAGAGATTTTTGAAATTTTACTTTCTGTTGTCTCGATTGACTGCTGAGTTGTTGAAACGCTACGTTTCGTAGACGCAATCTGCTTTTTAAGATCTGCGCTCTTATCTTTCAAATATGAATTAAATTCTTCACATGTCTTCTGCTTTGATTTGCTTAAAGACTTTGAAGAACATAATGTATAATATTCATCTTCCTTACCACTGAACTTACTTGCCGCATCTACTGGTGAGGCAGTGGAAGCTAGTGGTGCAACTAAAGCAAAGGCAAGAACATATTTTAATAAATTCCCCTTTTTCACTAAGATGTACCCCCTTCGTCCGGAATGATTTATTTTTATTTAAGATTTACTCTCTAATAATACCCTTTGCATGTGAAAAAAGTCAAGAATCCTTCGGATGTTTCCTAATCAACTTTAGAAAATTTAAGTTAAACTTATGTTTTATTTTAAGATCCCCCAGCAGGTTAAAATTTTGTTTTGTTCTTTTGCAAATTAATATTTAGTAATATATGAACTTTAATGACTTTACATGCTTAACTTCTATTCAAAGTATTTATTATACTTGTTAAGCATGGTAGAAAGAGGATATACTATTTTTGGAGGTTTAATATGGAAATCAGGACTTTAAAATATTTTATAACGATCGTTGATGCTGGCAGTATTTCTAAAGCTGCCC
>ONFH01000192.1 GCA_900317015.1 uncultured Erysipelotrichaceae bacterium
GCTTCTTCATTCGTACTTGTGGAAAGCAGGTAACACCGTCCCTGCACGCTGCCACGTCCCACACGTCCTCTTAACTGATGGATCTGTGACAAACCAAATCTTTCCGCATCATAGATGACCATCATATTGGCATTCTTGACATCAATGCCTACTTCAATAACGGTCGTCGAAACAAGGATCTGAATCTTATTGTCATGAAACTCATTCATCACATCATTCTTCTCTTCATCACTTAAGCCCCCATGAAGTAAGCCAACCTGATAACGTCCTTTAAAGTATCTCGCCATGGCATCATGAATAGCCGTCGCCGAACGTAACGCAAAGTCCTCATTATCTTCGATCATGGGGCAGATCACATAGACCTGACCGCCTTCCTGTAAATACGTTAGCAGTTCTCTTAAGAACGGCTTCATACTACGGCCAGGAAAATATTTGGTGATCGTTGGCTTACGCCCGCTAGGCATCGTATGGATCTCTGAAACATCCATATCGCCAAATAAAGATAATGCTAAAGTACGTGGAATTGGTGTGGCACTCATGACTAAGAAGTCTACAGCTTCCCCTTTATTTTTCAGTGCTTTTCTTTGTTTGACACCAAAACGATGTTGCTCATCAGTGATGACTAAGCCTAACTTGGCATAATGGACCTTCTCTTGAAAGAGCGCATGGGTCCCAATGATAATATCGATTTCTTGACTTTCTAATCTTGCATAGATGTCTTCCTTCTCTTTCACTGATAAGGAACCGGTCAATAAAGCAATCTGCATATCTGTTTCCTTAAAAAAATTTGATAACGTGACATAGTGCTGCGACGCTAAGACTTCCGTTGGCGCCATAAGTGCCCCCTGATAGCCGGCTAAATAGTTGGCAAAAAGACCAATGGCACTGACGACTGTCTTCCCGCTACCGACATCGCCCTGTAAGAAACGATACATCATCGTTGGTCTCTCTAAATCTGCTAAGATCTCTAAGACCGCCTTCTGCTGGTCTTTGGTCAACTTAAAAGGAATCGAGGCAATAAACTTATTTAATTCTGGATGAGAGAAAGCTTTGGCAACGCCCACTTCCTGCTCACGCTGGATCTTGATGTACTGCATGGTCAATTCGAACTTTAAAAAGTCTTCATACTTTAACGTATTCATACCTTTTGCCATGTCTTCATGACTCGTTGGAAAATGGACCTGATATAATGCGGTCTTTTTATCTAATAAATGATGAGATTCATGAAATTCCACAGGTGTAAAGTCGACAAGGGAATCGCCAATGAGTTTCAAGGCTTTTTTCACATAGCCTGAAAAGACTTTGTTTGTCAATCCTTCTTTTAAAGAATAGACCGGACTTAAACCACTTAACTCATTCAATGTTTTCAAATAAACATTTTTAGCAGTAATGGAATGGGCATTGATCTTTCCTTCGATCGTTACGATGCGCCCAACATACAAAGACTTGCTTAAAAAGTGACGATTGAAAATGGCCACATTATATTCTTCACCATAGATCAGGACATGAAAGCTCATGCGTGTCAGATGATTACGTAAGAACATCACTTTTGGGGTATCTAACACTTTTCCTTCCACACACATATTTTCATCCACAGCTGGCCAGATTTCTTTCACTTCTTCATAGCGATATGGTAAATGATTGACCACATCTTCTAATGTCTCCATTCCACTCTCATGAAGCAGTTTTAAACGGTTGGCACTGGTCGTTAACTTTTTGAGTTCATCCATGCTTTTCACCTCCATTTCATTTTATCATGATTAAAAAGAACACGCAAAAATAGGAGCGAGAGCTCCCAATGGCATGAACTTAAGCGAAAATCGCTGAATGTTCATGCCTGCTTTTTTGCCCTTTTCAAGGGCATTTTTTTGTGTCTTTTTAGCTATTTTTGTTTATGAATGTAGTAAAGGTAATATATGTAAGCGCTTTATTTACCACATTAAAAGTGCTATAATGTAGTAAAGGATGGTGATACTATGTTCATCAAAATTGTTAAAAATAATAAAGGCAGACCGAACACTTCGTTCGTCTACCTGGCCGAATCGTACCGTGAAGGAGACAAGGTAAATTCAAGAATCGTAAGAAAGCTTGGTCTTTTTGATGATGATCAGATTCCTTACATCAAGGCTGCTTTCATGGATCCCAAGCCAAAGCTAGTCTATGAAGAATAGCTATGTAGTAAAGGTGCCCCAGCTTAAAAATGACATTCTAAAACTTTTGAACATTTTAAACGATGCCAACCTGGCAGAAATTGCCAGAAACGGAAAACACCTCTTCGAAAGAAAGCGCAAGCTGCCTCTTAAGATCGTTATTGAACAGCGGAAATCCGCTGAACCGTCGAATCTTCGGGAGATGCAGCTATATCTCATTCGTCAGGTCTGAGTGATGCTGAGGCATTCCCA
>ONFH01000064.1 GCA_900317015.1 uncultured Erysipelotrichaceae bacterium
AGCGTTTCTGTATTGAGCTGAGCACCACTTTCTTTATAAGCACGGCTCGCTTTTGTCACCTGTTTTTTGAGTTTTCCGGCAAGGAAATAAGCAAAAGGCGTAAACAGACAAGCTAAGATCGTTAGGCGCCAGTCATAATGGATCAGCATCACTAAATACGCGAACATGACGACACCGGTATCAAAGATCTCGGTCGTAAACTTACGCATCCCTTCCACACAGGCATCGACATCACCGATGGCCTTCATCATCACATCCCCTGCTTCATCATGATGGTCCTCATAAAGCAGATCATGATAAAGCAAACGACGCATCGTTCTTGAAATACGGTTGGCAAAGATACGCACGCTTAAACGCTTGATGGCTCTCATGCTTTGGACGATGATCACCACGATCACATATGTAAGTGCTAGTAATAACAATACTTTCTTTGTTTGTTCATGTCTTAAAAAATCATAAAGGCCTTGCAGCAGCTGTCCTGTAAAATAAGGCCAGGCGGCTAGGCCAACGTTATAGATCACGCCTGAGATCGTCACGATACTTAAAAGCTTTGCTTCTGCTTTAAAGTAAGAGGTGATCTTCTCAGGATGTTGAATGTTCTTTTCTTTCATGGTAACACCTCATGAAATAATGATAGTACAGTCATCCATGCATATCAATAAGACAATGTTTTAATATTCATAAACGAGATAAACAGTTTCTAAACATTCAGTTAAATTTAAGTTAAGAACTTCAATAAGCCTACATCAGATCAAAAGAATTGATATTCAAAAGGAAAGGTTTATAATATCACTGTCCTGATCTTAGTATTTTTGTGGCGACCATTGAATTTTCGGCGTCAACAACTAAAGGATGGGCAAATTTATATAGGAAGCGCTGTATCAGTAAGAACAGCAGTGGAGGAAAAATTAAATATGGAAAAAACATTAAGTTCAAGGAAGCAAAGAACAAAGCGTATTACGTATCTCGCCCTCTTTATGGCGATCGAAGCATTGCTTGTGATGGTGCCCTTCTTGGGATTCATCCCGATCGGCCCTTTAAGAGCAACAACGCTGCATATTCCGGTCATCATTGCCGCCATCGTCTTAGGGACGAAGGAAGGCTGCTTAGTTGGTCTAGTCTTTGGAATCTTTTCATTACTCAATAATACGATCAATCCAACGGTCACATCATTTGCCTTTTCGCCATTTATTTCTGGTAATATTCTAAGTGCTGCGATTGCGATCGTACCACGTGTACTGATTGGTTTTGTCTCTGGTGAAGTTTATTCATTATTAAAAAGCAAGAATACGACCTTTGCGATGGCCTTGAGCTCTTTTTTAGGTGCTTTAACAAATACGGTCCTCGTCTTAGGTGGGATCTATCTTTTATTTGGTCAGGCTTATGCCAAAGCTTTAGGCCGTTCTTTCAATAGTCTAGCACCTTATTTTATTGGTATTATATCGACTCAGTCTATTTTAGAAGCTGTCGTTGGGATGATCATCTCAGTTGCGGTTTCTAAAGCATTACTCAAAGCAAGGAGAAAATAAACATGAAAAAAATCGTCATCGGCATCACCGCCTCGATTGCCGCCTTTAAAACTGTTCAGTTTATCAGTAATCTCACGAAAGAGAAGGATCTCGATCTTGAGGTGATCATGACCCCTTCTGCCACCAAATTCGTCACTCCGGTCACGATTCAGGCTTTAACAAAGAAGAAGGTCTATGTCGATGTCTTTGATGACGATTATGATTCCATCAAGCATATCGATCTTGTCAAAGATGCTTCTTTATTCATGATCGTCCCAGCAAGTGCCAATACCATTGCCAAATGTGCCAATGGTCTCGCGGACAATATGTTAACAGCGGCCTACTTAGCAGCGACATGTCCAAAGTTGATCGCTCCTTCGATGAATACGCATATGCTTGAAGCACCTGCTACCAAGCGTAATTTAAAAACATTAGAAGAAGATGGAGTTGTCATTGCTTCTCCTGATGTGGGCTTGTTAGCGTGTGGCGTCACTGGCAAGGGAAAACTTGTGGATTATGAAACATTACGTCTGATGATGGACTATGCCATGAGTGATCATCCTCTTAAAGGAAAGAAAGTTTTAGTCACAGCTGGTCCAACTCAGGAAAGCATGGATCCTGTTCGTTTTATTTCTAATCATTCCACTGGAAAAATGGGCTATGCGATTGCCAAGGCTGCTTTCATCCTTGGAGCTGATGTTCATTTATTAAGTGGTCCGGTCGCTTTACCTCAGCCACCGCTCATCAGCTTTGAAAGCTTCACAAGTGCCTTAGAATTATATGAGATCATGCAGAAGGAATCTCCTTTCTTTGATTACATCATTATGTCAGCTGCCATCGGTGATTACCGTGCTGATCATATTGAAGATGAAAAGATCAAGAAAAAAGGTGATACATTAACGATCACCTTTAAGAAGAATCCGGATATCTTAGCTTATCTTGGTGCCCATAAGAAAGATCATCAAGTCATCTGTGGCTTTGCGATGGAAACACAGAATCTCTTAGAGAATGCCTCTGAGAAACTCTCTAAGAAAAATGCCGACATGATCGTCGCCAACTCCTTAAAGACAAAAGGAGCTGGCTTTGGGACAAATACAAATGTCGCCACATTGATCACAAAAGAGAAAGTGGAACCTTTAGACATCATGTCTAAAGAAGAATTAGGTTTTCTAATTCTTAAAAAATGTAAAGAACTGGAGGAAACAACATGTTAATGGTCGTCGATATTGGGAATACCAATATAACAATGGGATTTTATAAGGAGAATAAACTGATCGATAAATATCGTTTAACGACGAAGATGCCTCGTACATCTGATGAATACGGTGTTATGATTGCCTCTTATATGAATGCCTTTGGCTATACGATGGATGATATCGAAGATGTCATCATCGCATCAGTCGTTCCAAAGATCAATTATTCTTTTTCAAGTTCGATCATCAAATATGCGCATGTTACACCAACATTCGTTGGTCCTGGCATCAAAACTGGTATTTCAATCAAGATTGAACATCCTTCTTCTCTTGGTGCCGATCGTTTAGTCGACGCCGCTGGAGCTTATTATACATATGGTGGTCCTTGTATCGTGGTCGACTTTGGCACGGCAACGACTTATGACTTCATTTCTGACAAAGCCGAATTCTTAGGTGGTGCGACAACTGCTGGTATTGGGATTACTGCTAGTGCACTTTCTTCAATGGCTGCTCAGCTCCCAGAAATTGAGATCGTCACGCCAAAGAAGATCATTGCAAAGAATACTGTTTCTTCAATGCAGGCCGGCCTTGTTTACGGCTACATTGGACAGTGTGAATACATTCTTAAAAAGATCAAAGAAGAAGCTGGTGTTGACAACATCAAAGTCATCTCAACTGGTGGCCTAGGAAAAATGATTGCCAGACATACAAAAGAGATCGATGTCTATGATCCTGAACTGACCTTAAAGGGACTCAAAATCATCTATGATAAAAATAAGAAAAGATCAATGCGATAAATAAAAGAAAAGATAGTTGTGAAAGGAACGTATTCCTTAACAGCTATCTTTTTTCATACGTTCTAGATTTTCTCCTGATTCATCGACTTTCTAAAAGCTTCAATATCTTCAAGTTTAGCTCCTTTGAGCTCTTCCATGATCTCTTCGTTTGATTTTCCCTGA
>ONFH01000087.1 GCA_900317015.1 uncultured Erysipelotrichaceae bacterium
AAGATCAGACCAAAGCTGACCTGCATCCAGTTAACAATGATATTATAATAATTCGTCTGCATTAAGGAATGGGAGATCAATTTCACTCCATAAGGGCCAAAGATCATCCCGGCGATCAGCCATCCTAAGATGGCTGGCATTTTGATCTTATGCATCAGCTGACCAATGAGAAAGGCTCCCACTAAAGCGATGATCCAAAATAGAATAGCCATTTACTCACCCTCTTTTTTCGCAACGCCATATAACATAAAGTCTAAAAATTGTGGAATGCGTTTTTCATGTTCTTCAATACGTGTTTCTAAGCTTTCCTGTCTCATCATCGGCGAAGAAAAGTACGCATTGAACATCGACTGCACCATCGAGAAGTAAGATAACGCCGCTTCCTTGTTCACGTTCTCTTTTAAGGTGATGGAGTTGAGTAACGCCTGATACAATTTTTCATTGAGATCATGTAATGGGGCAAAGATTTCCTGCACTTCACTCGTGAGTTTTGTTGGAACACTTAAGAGTCCTTCAAACACGATTCGTGCTTCATCATGGTACGTCTTGAAGAAGACATAGCGTTTATTCATATAAGTCGAGATCACATCCTGGATGTTCTGACCTTGTAGATCAAGATCTCCCACCTCGAGTAAGAGATGATTGACCGCATAGCGCATACACGTTAAATACAGATCATCCTTACTTTTGAAATGATGATAGATCAATCCTTTATTGATTCCAGTTTTACAGATATGACCAATCGTTCCACCTTCATAGCCATGCTCGCCAAATTCATGAAGAGCAGCCTGAAGGATCTTTTCTCTTGTTAATTCTGATCTTTCTTCATTTTTCATACGCTCACCTGCCTCCTTTACTATACATCTTATTAACTGTTCGGTCAATATTTATTGACCGATAAGTCAACAACATGTAAAAAGAAAAGAAGGTGGTGACCTCCTTAACTATAATAGTGATTCAATTTTACATTTTTTAAAGTTGTGTATTGTGGTTCTTCTTTGATCAATGACTTCATAAGGAAAGCTAGATCGTTGGCAACGCTCTCTTTAAACAAGCAGTTCTTTTGGATATATAGTGATAGTGCTTCTCTTGACAAATGCTTTGCCATGGTTGGCGTTTCATTGACAAGGAGACTAAACACGGCAGCTGCTCGGCCTTCATCTATGCCTTTCTTAATCAGATGTAGGAACACATCATAAGAATGATTCTTTAGATATCCTTCCCCTTTTTTGGTGACAACATCTTGCATGATCAAAAATACATCCTCTAATTCCATGTACCTCACTCCTATGCGTCTATTATCATACAAAACGCCAACAGAAATCAAGTACATTTTATAATATTTCAAAACAAGCAGTAATGAAAAAGAAGGTCACATCATTCGTTTCTAGAAATCAACTTCATCAGGATCTAACCACCTACCGCTAATTTTTCCGATTTTATCAATCGTTTTCCTATCGTCATCAGCTAAAGAAAAATCAAAAATATCCGAATTCTCAATCATTCTGTTTTCATGTGTTGATTTAGGTAAAACACAAATACCATTTTGTAGAACATAACGCAAACAGATCTGAGCGACACTTTTATCATACTTTTTTCCTAAATCTGCCAACGTCTGATTTTGTAAAACGCGACCGCTTCCTAGAGGACTCCAGGCTTCGACAAGAATATGATGATTTTGACAATATTGGATCGTCTTTTCATAAACAAGACCAGGATGGGTCTCGATCTGGTTGACCATTGGTGTCATTTCCATTTCGTCAATTGTTCTAAATGATGGGGTTTGAAATTTGATACACCAATGGCACGAATTTTACCTTCTTTGTATAGGTCGATCATCGCCTGCCATGTACTTCTGTTGACCTCTTTTGCGTTTTCATACTGTAAGTCATTTGCTGGCCAATGGATCAAATAAAGATCTAAATAATCCAGCTGTAAATCTTTTAAGGCTTTCTCGAAATTTTCTTTCGTTTTCTCATAACCACGATGATCATTCCACACCTTGCTCGTTATAAAGAGTTCACGGCGGTCAATGCCTGACGCTTTAATCCCTTGACCAACACTGACTTCATTACCATAAACAGCAACTGTATCGATATGGCGATAGCCATTTTGTATGGTTCACTTGACGGACTGTTTTGCGACTTCACCGTTTTCGACCTGCCATGTTCCAAAGCCAAGCTTGGGGATCTGAACACCATTGCGTAACGTAAATGCTTGAACAAACGTCATGAGTCTTCCTCCACATCATTTTCAATATGTTTGACGATCTTTGCAGGTACCCCGGCGACAACACAGTTATCCGGAATATCCTTCGTGACAACCGCTCCGGCTGCCACAACAACATTATTTCCAATCGTGACACCTGGTAAGACAGTGACATTCCCACCTAACCAGACATCATTGCCAATCGTGACAGGTTTGCCAATACCTAAATGCTTGCGGCGTCCCTTTGGAGATAATGGATGATTGACTGTTACGATCATCGTGTTAGGACCGATCACCACGTAATCACCAATATGGACAGGCATAATATCTAAAATCGTGACATTATAGTTTGCTAAAAAGTTCTTACCAACATAGATATTCTTCCCATGATCACAATGGAAGCCAGGTAATACATTGCTATTTTCACCAACAGAACCAAAGAATCCTTTTAAGACTTCATAAATCGCTTCTGTATCTGCAGGATCTGTTTCTGATAATTTCTTACATCCTTCGATGGCATTTAACTTTCGATGATTGACTTCTTCATCCCAGAAATCATATGCTAAACCAGCATCTAATTTTTCTACTTCTCTCATTTGTACATCCTCCTCGTATTGCCCTTCCATTCTATCAAAAAAGAGGATCATGAAAATCCTCTTTCTTAATATTTATGGTAGTATTTCTTAAGATACTATAATCTTTTTTCTAGACAGACCAGATCGACACCCTTGATGCCATTAAAGGTTGTTGGAATGACATCAATTTCCTCATAACCAAGCTTTTTATAGAAAGCTCTTGCCACTTTATTATTATAATTGGTGTCAATTCTTAAGCTTCGGCAATGATGATCTTTCGCATAATTTTCATAATACGCTTCAAAGGCTCGGCCGTAACCTTTTCCTCGTACTGATGGGGAAATCACCAACGTATGTAAGACCATCACTTCGTCATCATCAGCAGGATAACGCCAGTGGGCATTGCAGTAACAATGGACCTGTTTCTGATTGATAATGGCACTACCAACGATCTGACCATCATCCTCTAATACAAAGAGATCATCTTCATCAATTCCTTGCCTTGCAGTACGACGGGTTGGATAGATGGAACGATCCCAGCCGATCTTCATCTTTCCTTTCTCTTCGGCATCATGAATTTCATTATAGATCATCTCAATTTGATCCAAATCTGTCAGTTTTGCTTTACGAA
>ONFH01000278.1 GCA_900317015.1 uncultured Erysipelotrichaceae bacterium
CTTCCAAATCTTTTGTGGCTTCTGTGACCACCCAGAAATTATAAAGTTTAATTTTATGATTAATTTTATCCTTCAATTTCTTATACATTTTCTCAAAATAAATGGCTGAGGAATATTCAAAATTACGAACCATGATTTTGTTAAGAAGATATTGATCTTGGATTTCAAAGTGGAAAAGCAGTTCTTCATTTCGAGGTGTTGTTAAACCATAAAGGATATCTACAATCAGACCAGTCATTTCTTTCTTGTTAATTGAAATATGAAATGTAGATGCTAAATTTTGGCCATCGTCATACATCTTTTTGATTTCTTTATCACTATATGGCGAGAGCTCTTTTACAAAGGCTTTGAGAATAGGGATAATGAGGGAAGGTAATACGATAAACTGTTTGGCGATTTGATCATAACGGTCGAGGGGTTCCTTCTTCATAGAATCATCAACTCCTTTCTTAATTAGGCTTATTGATTAGAAGTTGTTAAAAAGTGATCTAAGAAATTTTAGTTCTAATAAGTTAAACAACGAAATTGGTAAAATCTTCGCACTTTTATGAAAAAAAGTTTATTTTTTTATCTGGAGTGATTGTAAGACGATGACAATGAGAGGGGAGCTTAACTATTGATGAAAGAATGATTATTGGCAATTTAACAATCACTATGTGACGTTCAAACAAAACGGTAAGAATGAAAAAAGCAAATACGAATAAGAAAAACTGAGGAACGTCGCCTTATTGATCTAAGAAACTTACATTGTCTCCTAAAAGTTAAAAGGTGCATTCCATATTTATTGAGAGTATAATAGGGCCAAAGGAAGGAGTAAGTTTTATGAGGAGGATACTATCAATAATGCTTACAGGAATGATGATCCTAACAGGAATGATCACCAATGTTTCCGCTAAGACAACATACCAGATCTATTTTGGTCATGATCATATCTTTAAGTATAATCAGGTCTCTAAGAAAATCGCCAATACTGTCTTTACGACAAGCAATGATGTGATCTCTTATCGATATCAAGGAAAGAAGAAAAAGACTTTAAATGCTTTGGTCAATAGCCATGTCGTTTCCGATGGAACAACAGCTTTCTACTTACAGAAATCAAATCAGTCTACCAATTCTGATGACTGGGCTTTTTCTTACAATGTAATCAAGATCAATTTGAAGACGGGTAAGAAAGTTAAGGTCGGCAGTGGAGTAACCGATGGGATGGCCTCATCTTTATATGGCTATATGAACGGTAAACTTTTGATTGCTAATGAGTCGATTAACCATTATGCACGTCATTACACTTTGATCAATGTCACTAAGAAGCGTAAGACAGGAACATATGGAGCTTCTTCAAATAGTCGTCAGGGAATCCTTGATCAGTTTGGCAATGTTTATATTGCTCGTAAGACATTGAATTCATCAACGATCAATTGTTATAGATTCAGCGGTAAAAAAGGAAAGAAGTTATTTACAGTTGCTAGGAATGCTGTTGGAAACAGAGCCGCTATATCACATGGTAAGATCTACTATCTTGAAAGTTCAGGATCAAAGATGCTTTTAAAACGTGTGAACTTAAGTGGTAAGGCCAGAAAGACAGTTAAGAAACTTGCCAAAAACATCAAACTTGTCTACTTCGGTGATCGTTATGTGATGATCAAACAAAAGGGCAAGAATGTCAAAGTGAAATATTAAATATCAAGGCGAAGTCGAAAACTTCGTCTTTTATACATCTTCTCATCCTTTATTGACAAAAAGGATGAGATGAAATATCATTATCAAGCAATATGTAAAAAATAGGAGGAAAGAAAATATGTCGGAATTAAGTGAAAAAGTTGCAAAACGACGTACGTTTGCCATCATCTCTCACCCGGATGCCGGCAAGACGACATTAACAGAAAAATTCCTGCTTTATGGGGGCGCCATTCAGGAAGCAGGGATGGTCAAAGGCAAGCAGAACATGCGACATGCCGTATCTGACTGGATGGAAATTGAAAAACAGAGAGGGATCTCTGTCACATCTTCTGTTTTACAGTTCAACTATGGTGGATACTGTATCAATATCTTAGATACACCAGGCCATCAGGACTTCTCAGAAGATACCTATCGTACCTTAATGGCTGCCGATAGTGCAGTCATGGTCATTGATGCCAGCAAGGGCGTCGAAGCACAGACAAGAAAATTATTTAAGGTCTGTGCGATGAGACATATTCCAATCTTTACCTTCATTAATAAAATGGACCGTGAGGCCAAGGATCCTTATGAACTGCTTGAAGAAATTGAACAGGAATTAGGTGTCGAAACATACCCTATTAACTGGCCAATTGGCTGTGGCAAGGACTTCAAAGGGGTCTATGAAAGAGAAAAACGTGAAGTCATCCGTTTCGTCGCTGCTGAAAAAGGCGCTCGTAATAAAGCCAAGGAAGTCATCACAGCCGTTGATGATCCGACGTTAAAAGAAGCCATCGGTGAAGACTACTTTGAGACTTTACAGGATGATGTGGAATTATTAGATGGTGCGGGGGCTGACTTTGATCTTGATCGTGTCCATAAAGGGCAGTTATCACCAGTCTGCTTTGGTTCCGCTTTAACAAACTTTGGTGTTGAACCATTCTTAGGACACTTCCTAGATTTCTCAACACCTCCTCAGCCACGTATGAGTGATATTGGTCCGATTGATCCGGCCGGAGAAGATTTCAGTGCTTTCGTCTTTAAGATCCAGGCTAACATGAATTCTCGTCATCGTGACCGTATGGCCTTCATGCGTATCTGCTCAGGTAAGTTTGAAAAGGGCATGGATGTATATCATGTCCAGGGCAAAAAGAAGATCAAACTGAATCAGTCTAAGTCATTAATGGCTGATGAACGTGAAGAAATTAAAGAAGCTTATTCAGGAGATATCATTGGCGTCTTTGATCCCGGTATCTTCTCCATCGGTGATACGATCGTCACTGGTAAGAAGCACTTTGCTTTTGAAGGCATTCCAACATTCGCTCCTGAACACTTTGCTCGTATCCGTAATAAAGATACGATGAAACGTAAACAGTTCGTCAAGGGCATTACCCAGATCGCTCAGGAAGGTGCGATTCAGATCTTTACTGATCTTGGCGGCGGTTTTGAGGAACTGATCGTTGGTGTCGTCGGTGTGTTACAGTTTGAAGTCTTAGCTTATCGTTTAAAGAATGAATATGGTGTTGAAATTATTAACGAACCATTACCATATCAGTATATTCGCTGGCTTGTGAATAAGGATGTTGACGTGAAGAGCTTAAACTTATCTTCCGATACAAAGTATGTTGAAGACTTAAAAGGGAATACCTTACTGTTATTCTCTAATGAATGGGGCATCAACTGGGCAACGGAGAGAAACAAGGGTCTTGAATTAGCTGAATTCAGTAAATAATCATGAAAAAGAAACCTTTGGGATTAGCAGGCAGGGTCGATAAAAAATATCTTGCCTGCGCTCTTTATCTTGTTTTTTATTTATTGGGATTTTTTATCATTGAGCATGTGCTCGTGCCATCCCATTATCATGTGATCTCCACACCGCTGGATCACGAGATCCCATTTTGTGAGTGGATGATCTTTTTCTATTATGCCTGGTTCCCATACATGGCGATCGCTTATCTTTATACCTTCTTTTTTGAAAAGAAAGAGTATTTACGCTTGATCACATTTACGTTTGTCGGCATGACGATCTTTGTAATCGTAAGTGCCATCTATCCTAATACATTAGATATTCGTCCAGCGCATTTAGATAATAGTAATATTGCTCGTATTTTAACGAACTTTATTTACTATATGGATACGCCAACGAATGTCTTACCAAGTATTCATGTGTATAATTCCATTGGCTTTGCTTTAGCCTTTGAAGCGTGTCACATCAAACAGGGAAAGAAGAACTTTTCTTTATTCCTTTGTATCATGATTACGATCAGTGTTTTCTTTGTGAAGCAACATGGTATTATCGATGTCTTAGCGGCCTTTTTGATGGCCTTCATTATGTATGAGATCGTTTATAAGCGTGATCATTATTTTTTCAAAAAAGATTATGCCAAACGTTATGGAGAGAGATCCTAGGATCTTCTCTCTTTTTCGTTTACAAAGTTGAAACAAGTACGAAAACTATTTCTTTTTGAAAAGTTCCATGCTAAAGTGAAAGTAAGTGTAATTTGAATACGAGGGAGGATAAAATATGCGTATTTTAGCAGCTTTTGATTCTTTTAAAGAATCGATGAGTGCCTACGAGGCCGGTCAAGCTGTCAAGTCAGCCTGCGGGAAAAGCATTGATGTTGATATCACACCGATGGCTGATGGCGGAGAAGGAACGATGAGTGCCATCAACTCCGCACTTTCTGGGACGGTCCATGAAGTTAATGTGACCGGCCCACAGTTCAATAATGTCACTGCCAAGATCTCTATTGCTGGTGATCTTGCGGTCATTGAATCCGCACAGGCCTGTGGTCTTGAATATGTGAAAGAAGAGGATAAGGATGCTCAAGTCATGACCACCTATGGCGTGGGCGAACTGATCAAGTATGTCATTGAACGAGGCGTCAAGAAGATTCTTATTACCTTAGGCGGCTCCGCCACAAACGATGGTGGCATCGGCATGTTAACAGCTTTAGGGGCAAAGTTCCTTGACCTCGATGGTCAGCCAGTCATGCCAAGTGGCATGGGCTTGAAATCGATTGATTCCATTGATGTCATAGACATGAAAAAGCTCATTGAGGGAGTGACTTTTGAAGGTCTCTGTGATGTCGATAATCCACTCGTTGGTCGAAAAGGGGCCACGTTTATCTTTGGCGGTCAGAAAGGCATTGCCAAAGAAGATATGCCTCGCATCGATGGGGAGATGCGTGCTTATGCCAGACTGAGTGCCCAGGTCAATGGCACGGATGTCCAAAACGTAAAAGGCGCAGGGGCTGCCGGCGGTCTCGGCTTTGCAATTTTAAGTTATTTACATGGCAAGCTTGTGAAAGGCATTGATGAAGTCATTCGTTTAACAAAGCTAGAGGAACATGTTCAAAAAGCTGATCTTATTTTCACCGGAGAAGGGTCCATGGATGAACAGACGTTAATGGGGAAAACACCTTATGGTGTGTTAATGGTCGCAAAAAAATATAATAAACCGGTCATTGGTTTTGCCGGGAAGATCACGAATCGTGATGCATTATTAGAAGCAGGCTTTACTGATGTCTTATGCATCAATCATGAAAGCATGCCGCTTAGAAAAATGTTAGGAAGAGGCCGAATGAATCTGGAACGAGAAGTTCGTGCTTATTTAGAGGCCCATCATTATGTATAAAGTTGAAAAAGAGACGACACTTTTAGAATTTCTATTACAGGCAAGTGGACGTAAGCGTGCTACTTTAAAAAATAATCTGAAGTATAAACAGGTCTATGTCAATAAAGAGATCGAGACATACTTCAACTATGCCTTACATCCTGGTGATGTTGTCGAGATTGTTGAAGGAAAGCGTCATCATCTACCATTTGATCTCTTGTATGAAGATGATGATCTGATCGTCATCAATAAGCCATCAGGATTACTCTCTGAACGGACTAGAAATCAAAAAGATCAGACCGCATTTGCCCTTATGAAAGAATACTGTAAACGCAAGAAGGAAAGAGCTTATCTTGTCCATCGTTTAGATCAGGAGACATCTGGCGTCATGATGTTTGTCAAAAAGGAACGTTTGTATGAAGAACTGACACATCACTGGAATGACTATGTCAAAGCTCGTCATTACATCGCCGTTGTTGAAGGCAAGATGAATGGGAAAGGGCATATTGAAAACTATTTAGATGAGAATAAAGGACAGACCGTTTATATTACGAAAAAAGGCGGGAAGAAAGCTATTACGAATTACAGAGTTTTAAAGAGTAATACTCGTTATTCCTTAGTTTCCGTGGAGATCTTAACCGGACGCAAGAATCAGATCCGTGTCCATATGGCTTCCTTGCATCATCCTATCAGTGGGGATCGTAAATATGGGGGCCATCCCAACAGTATTCATCGTTTAGCATTACATCAGGATGTCTTTGCCTTTGAACATCCCTTTACCCATCAGGTGATGAGATTTGAAGCAAAAATGCCCACTGACTTTAACAAGCTGGTCAAATAAGAAATAAGAAATATAAAAAAGTTGTTGACAGAGAGAAAGATGTTATGTAACATGTACGAGTAAATAAAAAGTGGAAAGAAGAAGTACCTGCTTCTCGCCCGATCGACTCACGTTGATGGGCAAATGTCACGAAAAACATGATTTTTCTAGAGACAACAGTGGGTGCATTATGCGCTCACTTTTTATTTCAAAATAAAGCATAAAGCAAAATGGAGGTGGCTTTTATCAGAAGGTATGATAAACCGCAAAAGAACGAAGATTTGGTGAATGAAAGAATCAGATTTAGAGAAGTGCGTGTTGTTGATCAAAATGGAGATCAGATTGGAACAATGAGCTCTCGTGAAGCTCAGAATAAAGCATATGAAGCTAACTTAGACTTAGTCTGCGTAGCACCAAAGGCAAAACCGCCTGTATGCCGTATCATGGATTATGGTAAATATCGTTTTGAACAGCAGAAGAAAGCAAGAGAAATGCGAAAGAACTCTAAAGCTGTTTCTGTGAAAGAAACACAGCTTTCACCAACAATTGATGTTCACGATAAGAATGTCAAACTGAAACGTACTCTGAAATGGTTACAGGCTGGAGACAAAGTCAAGATTGCGGTAAGATTTAGAGGACGTCAGATGGCACATATCGAGATCGGTCAGAAGATACTTGATGATTTTATCGCAGAATGTGCTGATTACTGCGTAATCGAAAAGCCAGCAAAAATGGAAGGGCGAACACTGACAGCTGTGCTCGCACCTAAAAAAGGTAAATAGGAGGAATATTACAATGCCAAAGATGAAAACACATAGTGGTCTTAAGAAGAGATTAAAGAAGACTGCAACTGGAAAGTTAAAGAGACAGCATGGTTATGTATCTCATTTAGCTCCACATAAAACTCATAAACAGAAAAAACATTTAGCAAAATCTGGAACAGTGTCTCCTTCAGATTACAAGAGAATTAAATCAAGAATCTAAGGACATAGGAGGATACAAGAATGGCAAGAGTTAAAGGTAATTACA
Organism: uncultured Erysipelotrichaceae bacterium; assembly: GCA_900317015.1. Taxonomy (GTDB): domain Bacteria; phylum Bacillota_I; class Bacilli_A; order Erysipelotrichales; family Coprobacillaceae; genus Intestinibaculum. The sequence continues at coordinate 7,119 of ONFH01000278.1, forward strand.
CAACAAGACGTAGAAGAAAGAAATCTTTAAAATTAGCTAAAGGCTATTTTGGAGCTAAACATAAATTATATAAGACTGCTCATGAACAGGTCATGCATTCAATGAAGTATGCTTACCGTGATCGTAAGAACTTAAAACGTGAAATGAGAAAGTTATGGATCGCTCGTATCAATGCAGCTGCAAGAATGAACGATATCTCTTATTCACAGTTAATGCATGGCTTAAAGTTAGCAAATGTTGAAATCAACAGAAAGATGTTATCTGAAATCGCTATTAGCGATCCAGAAGGCTTCACTGCAATCGTCAACACAGCTAAAGACGCTTTAGCAAAATAATTAAACTATAAATATCAAGACGGTAGATTCTCTATCGTCTTTTTTGTTTCGCAACCTGTAACCGAAAGCCTCACGATCTGTGCTAGGATGAGAGTGAGGTGAGATTATGAAGGCAAGTATTGTCAATTGTTCCTTAGAAAATCAAAAACTCTATCAAAAAACTTTCCTTGAAGACCAGTTTTACTTTATCAAAGAAAATAAACTAGAAAATTTCCTTTTATTTCATGAGATCGATGTTTTGATCATCTATGACGAAGAGGCCTTTACGATCGAACGTCTTCAGCATCTATCATCCGATCACTATCAGCTGATCTTCTATTCTCATGACTATCAGAAGCTTTATATCTGTGCATCCCTGTTTCATGCATACTATGACGAAGAGAACGACTTATTTACCATCACCCATTATCGCCAACTCAAAGAAGAAAAAGAAACGTTTCATTTTCGAGATGGCGATCATCTGATCCATCTTTCCTGTCATGAGGTTTCTCATATTGTCCATAGAAGTCGTCTCAATATCTTATATACATTACACAAGACCTACTATGTCAGCGACTACCTGTTCAAGCATTACCTTTCCCGTTTAGAAGATTATGGTTTCATCCGCATCAACTGTTATGACTATCTCAATAAAGCGTCGATTCAAAGCGTTGATCATCACCAGATCACTTTAAAGACAGGGGAGGAATATTCTCTCACAAGAACGTACCAGGAAAAGTTTCTCGACTGGTATCATCAATTACATCAGACATGATCTGTTTAACTTAAAAATAATATAAATTTGAAATAAAAATGAAAACGGTCACACAAGTTTGAACTAAACCGTGCTATAATGGATGTATTGAAGGATGTGACTGTTATGGATGAAACAAAGAAGAGAGCTTACATCATTGCCCGTATACACGAAGCAATTGAAAAGAAACAGTTAGAGGTGTACTACCAGCCGATCATCCGTACGATGACAAAGTCCGTCACAGCCTTTTCCTGCTATATTCGTTACCATGATCCCGAGTATGGCATGATCATGCCAGATGAATGCATCCCTGTCTTAGAAGAAGCAGGGCTCTGTCATCTTGTCGATCTGTATGTCTTTGAAGAGATTTGTAAAAAAATCAAGGAACATCAGAATGCGGAGATCCAGGTCCGTTTCTTAATGACGATGTCTTATGCGGATTTCCAAAATGAGGAGTACTTACCAAAAATCAAGGCATTACTTGAAACCTATCATGTGTCCCCAACGATGATCCGTATTTATTTTAAGGAATATGAAGTGATCGACCGTCAGGGAAATTTTCTTCCTTATATTAGAGAGATGATGTCTCTTGGCTTCACATTCTGGATCACGGAATATACTCGTATCACTTTAAAATATCATATTTTAAATGATCCTCATATCTGTGGTGTCACATTATCCCCATTTATGGTCGGTGATGATCCGACGATGCGCATGGAAAATCAATCGGTCATGCGTTTGAACTTCCATATGCAATGTCAGACATTAGCCATTGGTGTCGAAAGCTTGGATATGGTCGATTGGCTGAGCAGTTACGGCTGTGAACGCCTACAGGGAAACTATTATTGCCCACCATTACCTTATAATGAGTGTATTTCTACAATGCATGAAAAAGGTCTGATCTGTGAAGATATTCATTACACGGAATACTATGATAAAGCGGAAAAAACAGTCGACTTTTTTGATGGCTCCGCGCTTTCGCTGATTGAATATGATGGCTTGCATGTCAAGATCCTTGGCGCGAATGATAATTTTATGAGCATCTTGAAGTTCCTCGGCATGACTTCCTTAGATGACCTCGAAGCCATGTATAATGGGACGAACAGCCGCTTATCTCGTTTTTTGCATAGTCATCTTGACCGCATTGTCAGCGGTGAAGACGGACACTTGGTCGTCAGTGAACAGTTTGGTGTTCTGAATTTTAAAGTGTCTTTTGTCTCGAAGAATCGAGGCGATTATATCCTAAAACTGATCATGGAGGTCATGCAAAAGGATGACCGTGAGCTTTATAAGCTCAATGCCAATAAAATGTTTGCAACCATCTATCATACGTTTGAAAGCTTTTCTTTTATTGATCTCACAAAACAGAGGGTGATCATGACTTCGCTGAATGAAGCGAGTGGCTTACTAGAATATAGTGAATTCGATCTCGATGAAGAAATCGGTCGTTATCAGTCCCTTTATATCCATCCTGATGATCAGAAACGTTTCTTAGCGTTCTTTGATATTCGTACCGTTATGGCACGTATTTATGAAAACAAGGATCAGATCATCTGTGATGCCTTTCGCACAAAGAAAGGGGACCACTATGAAACAATGATCTACGTTTTAAAATATGCGACGGATGAGAATCGTGATATCCTGATCTCTTATGCCAAGCTGGTCGATCCTGAAGTTTTAAAAAATATGAAACTGATGCCTGATCAAAAGACGAGTGAACATAAGAAAACGGAAGTGAAGATTCCAAAGTTTGAGATCTCATTAGAAGAGATGCTTATGAAGATGAGCGACTATGCTCATGATTATGATGATCTGCATCGTAATTTCACGGTTGGCTTGATCCGTTTGCCACTTCCTGAGGATTATGTCGTCGAACATAAAGATGTTACGCCTTATATGTATCAGGAGAAAATGATCCACCTGATGAAGGAAGCCCTAGAACCATTAAATGCCGACCCTCATGAAAGAACATATCTGTCTTCTTTGCATAATGGGACGTTTATGATCCTCTCTAACGTTCAGAATACTGGTTTTGTCGATTTGGTCTTCAATCATTTAAGAGGGGCACTAGAAAACTCTGAAGAAGTCAAAAACTATGATGAAAATTATAAAGTCATGTTCTATGTCGTCCACGCTTCTGATTTGCGTTATCGTTTTGTGAATACCTATGTGCAGATGCTTGAAAAGATCTTTAGCTATCATGAAGTGAGCGCAATTATTAAAAGTGAGGAAATGGTCAACTTTTCACCGATCTTTACAGATCCAAAAACGGGCGTGGAGTTTTTAAATGAATTGCCTTTTGCGATGGCCTATGTGAAGAACAATAAGAGAATTGCTTTATGGAACTCGGCGGCGGAACAGCTGACTGGCTTTACAGCGGATATGATGCTTGATCATCCGATTGAATATTTTTCCAATCGTTTCTTTACGGAGAAGGAGAATACGCAGGTCATTCATATTCTAGATCCTTTAAAGACCCATATGACCGGATTCTTTAAAGTCCGTGATGGCTATCGTGTGGAGATTGCTTTACAGGTGTTGAGTCTTCATGATCCTCATCGCAAGCTAATAGGCTCATTGATCATCTTTAGACGATTGAATAATCTTGAGTTTTCTGAACATACTTTACAGTATCTTTATGATGCCGCCATCAATGATCCATTAACGAAGCTGCCTCGTCGTAACTATATTACCGATTTCTTAAAAGGATGTATTGCGGCCAATCATGCTTCAGATCGTGACTATGCGATCCTCTTTACAGACCTCAATGGTTTTGGCTACTTTAATAATACCTATGGCCATGAAGCAGGGGACCTGGTCCTTGAAGCCTTTGGCAAGACGCTTTTAAAGCAGACACGAGACACGGACTGTGTCGGCCGCTGGGGCGGTGATGAATTTATAGCCATTTTACGCTTACATACGATTCATCCTGATACCTTAAAGACGATTGCTAAACGTTATCAGGACATTTGCAAGTCTGTCCATATTGACTATCAAGGTGTGCCTTTAAAGATTGATCTGTCGATCGGTATTACAAGATTAAGAAAAGATGATGATATTGAAACAGTCATTAAAAGAGCCGATAGTTATATGTATATTGCCAAACGTCATACGAGTCATCATATCATCACCGATGAAAACTGTGATCAGTATGATTAAGTCCTCTTAGAGCTTGAAAAAGAAGAACTGTAATTCATTCTATTAAGTAAACAAAAATCTCTTTGCCGTACTGACAAAGAGATTTTCATTGTTTTGATTACATTTCTGTGGCTTTGATCTTACGCATGTAAATGAGACAGATGATGATCTGGACGACTGTGGAACAAGGAATGGCTAACCCAATCGCGAAGAGGTTGCCAAAGATATTGTTCATAAGATAAGCGACTGGGATTCTAACGATGAAGGCACTGATCAAGCCCTGGATCATAACGAAAGTCGTATGACCCATACCGTTGAAGAAGCCTACTAGACAGAATAAGAAACATGTTAAGAGACAGTCGATGCCATACGCTTTTAAATACTCACCACTTGCTAAAATGACCTGATGATCAGATGAGAAGATCGCCGCCAACATCTTCCCATGGAAGAATGCCAAAACAAACATCATGATTCCAAGGGCCGTTGAAAGACCAATGGCCATCTTGACCCCTTTAATAGCACGGTCGACTTTGCCAGCGCCTTTGTTCTGGGCGACAAAGGAAGACATCGACTGCATAAAAGCGGAAGGGACAAGCATTAAGAAGGCACAGACCTTTTCACCCACACCCACACCGGCAGAAGCCGTGACGCCAAGTGAATTGGCGATTGCTAAAATAAATAAGAAGGAGAGGCTGACCAAAAAGTCCTGTAAGGCAATTGGCAAACCAAAGACGATGATCTGTTTTGTGATCGTCTTTTTAAAGCGGATATCCTGTCTTGTCATCGTAAAGGGCATTTCTCGTCCTCTGATCATCAAGAGGGAGATGGTCACACTGATCGTCTGAGACGTGACTGTGGCAATGGCTGCGCCAGAGGCTCCCATATGGAAACCATCGACTAAAAGTAGATCCCCAAAGACGTTGATCGTAGCCGCAATGGCAACCGTAATGAGTGGCGTC
>ONFH01000186.1 GCA_900317015.1 uncultured Erysipelotrichaceae bacterium
AAATTTTTTTAGCATGATTCCCTTCTAAGAAATCTCTTCCATGATTATGATACAATGATATAAAGAGGTAACGCTTATGAGAAAAATTAAAAATGGAATCATTGCATTCATTACATGTGCCTGCATGATGCCAGCGACCTGTCAATTCAGTTTTGCCAAAGAAACAACAGGAAAGGTCGTTGCGACACAATCACAATCAAAAATTTTTAGGAGTGCTAAGGTTAAGATCCGTAAAGGGGTCAAAGTGACCGGTGCGGATACGCGTGTCTATAATTATATTAAGAACAAAACGAAAAAGCTCAATGAAGGAAATGCTTCAAGTACAACGATTACGATTCCTTTAAATGTGCTTGGTCTCAATAAGCCTTTTACGAAAACACAGTTTAAGAAATTAAAGGCTGGTTATAATAAGAAAACTCGTGACCTGAAGATCTCAAAAAAGAATTTCTTTAAGATTTTTGAAACAAAAGGCATCAATGATTCAAACATCTTTCTAATGTTTTATCTGAATGATCCTTTAGAGTTTAGCTGGATCAAGTATTTTGGTGATGATGTCAGTTATTATGTCGGGCAGTCTAAGAACTATAAATTGAAGGTCAAGAAAAAGAAGAATGGTTATCTTCTTTATAATAAGAAAAATGCTTTACCTTTAACGATTGAGCCGGCTGCTGCATATGGCAACAATGGCAAGTTAAGCAGTAGTGGAAGAAAACGAATCCGCTCTGCCATTGCCTATGCGAATAGTATTATTCAACAGAATGCCGGTTATGATGATCTGACAAAGCTAAGAAATTATAAGAAAGCTATCTGTGATCTGACGAGTTATGATGATTATTACGAAAGCGAATATAAAGCTGGTTATTATGATGATGCTTCGATGATCTCGGTTTTTGATCAGAATGCTTACACTGGAACGATCTGTCAGGGTTATTCTCGTGCTTTTAAATATTTATGTGATCATACGACATTTCAGTCACCTAATATTAAATGTTATATCGTCATTGGGATGATGAAAGGTTCCGAAGAGAACAGCAGCTGGGGTGGTCATATGTGGAATATGGTCCATATGAGTGATGAAAAAAATTATGTCTGTGATATCACGAATAGTGATACGGGTTATGATGATGTATCGATCTTTATGAATGGTGCCACCTTAACGGATACGACAGGCATGTCCTACATGACCAATTTCCGTAATACGACAGAAACATATTCACTCTATTATCGTTATTTCAATATTAAGCCTTATTATGCGGATCCATCTGTCTTATTACCAACAACTGAAGATTATGTGATCACGACAGATTCAGAACCAACAGCGGAAAATCCAGAGCAGATCAATGAAATGAATAATGATAATTTTATCTTCGACTTTTAAAAAAACTACGTCCTAAGACGTAGTTTTTACTTACAGGCATCGATAAAGGCCTGGACTAAATGACTGTTTGCTTCATCTTTACGATAGAGCCATTCGGGATGCCATTGCACGCCGACGACAAATTTATGATCATCTAGAGTGATGGCTTCAATGAGATCATCTTCCGAGACTCCAGCTTTGAAGAGATCAGGTGCTAAATCTTTAATAGCCTGATGGTGATAGGAATTTGCCTGAATTTGGTCTGTCTGCATGATTTCTTTTAGCTTGCCATAAAGGTTGACACTATGAACAGCACGACCATATGGTGGTGTCATATGATGATGAACATAAGTATGATACTGTTCATCAAGTCCTTGATAGAGTGTGCCGCTAAAGTAAACGTTAAGGATCTGAACACCACGACAGATGCCAAAGATTGGCAGGTCACGTGCTAAGGCCTGTTTGATCAGTTCATATTCACAGGCATCACGTATTAATGATGTTTCGCCACAATATTCTAACTGTAATTCATGATAAAGAGATGGCTGAATATCCTGTCCCCCTGTTAACAATAATCCATCGATATGATCGAGTTCCTGACGGACATCTTCAGGATCATCAGAGAATGATAAGACCAAAGGGATTCCGCCATGGTCTTCAATCATATGAATATAATCTGGAAGCATCCAGTAGCTTTGTTTCTTTGTATCGATTAATCCAGTGACTCCAATAATAGGTTTCATAACAACACATCCTTTTTTATTCTGATAATATTTTATCACCTATAAGATAGGCTCACAAGTTATTTGTAAAAAGATACAATTTTGATATCATGCTGGGGATGGGTTATAATGAGAAAAATATGAAAGAAAGGTGATAAATATGAGACAAGAAAATGTCACAACTTATGTTAGATTTCGTGGGGATCTTTCTTTTAAGGACTCTCCATTTAATGAAATTGATGCCCTCATTTTTACGCTTTTATCTTATATAGATTTTAAAGGAATTGCTTCATATGAAGGAAGTATCACGCTCAGGGAGGCTAGCGAGAAGGTGATTGCCTTAGAATCTGGGGACCCCATCGAAGGTCATCGTAAGTCTGCGCCTCATGAATTGGAGCTGCTTGATCTTGCGGGTCATTCTAAGCGTTTTGGTGATACTGAGATTACTTATTTTGTAGATGAATTAGATAAAAAAGAAGTTCGTCAGTTCTGTGCGATGCATTTTGTGTTTGAAAGAAATAAATCATTTGTTGCCTTTCGTGGAACAGATGATACATTGGTTGGCTGGAAGGAAAACTTCCAGATGCTTTATGCCAAAAATGTTGCCGGGCAGATCAGAGCGGCGGAATATCTTTCTGAAACTTGTAAAAATGATCTTAAACATTTATTTGTGAAATACTATGTGGGCGGTCATTCTAAAGGTGGGAACCTTGCTATTTACGGGGTCCTGCATTGTGATGAATCAGCCATTAAGAAAATGGTGAAGATCTACTCTTTTGATGGTCCTGGTTTTGAACAGCCTTTTGAAGAGATGCCTCGTTATCAGGAAATTAAAGATAAACTGATGACCTATACTCCAAAGTTTTCTGCTTTTGGGTTCTGTCTCGATCATGTGCGTTTGGATCATACCGTTGATTCGTTTAATAATGGTCTTTATCAGCATGATGGCTATTCGTGGATCGTTGATGGCACGCATTTTAAAGATGCCGTTCGTGATGAAGAGAGTAAAAGAGTGGAAGCCAACTTTAAAGAATGGGTCCATTCGATTCCTATCGATCATCGTGAATCATTCGTCAATGCCCTTTTTGATGTCTTGGAAGAGTCAGGGTGTAATAGTGTTTCGGACTTCTTAAATCTGAACATGTCAGGAGTCATAACGGTCATTAAGAATATGATCAATATTCCTAGTGAAGAACGTGATCTGATCATTCACATCATTCTGTTTATTATTAATGAGGATCGTAAATCGAAACAGACGGTGGATAGTCGTATCGTCGAGAAGGTTGAAAACTTTAAAGAAAATCTGACTTTGGAAAATTTGAAGAATGTCTTCAATACCA
>ONFH01000113.1 GCA_900317015.1 uncultured Erysipelotrichaceae bacterium
CCAATTTCACCAAATTCATTTTCAATTAATACAACTTGTTCATCTTTTAATGATGAATCTTTAAGTAACTTTTTAATTAATGTTGTTTTACCAGCTCCTAAGAAACCGGAAATAATATCTACTTTACTCATCTTTTTTTGAGTCTCCTTTCGAAATCGTACATATTATAGCACCTTTTTTGACTTTTAAAAGTTTTATGCACAATCATTTTAGCAATCCACCATTGCGAGTGCAAATTTCTGCATAAAAAGAGAAGGATGTATGTTTGCATCCTTCATATACTGATGGTTATTGGGCAAAGATGAGTGCAATGTCAGGGTAGTGGTTGATCAGCGCTTTCTGCTGCTTCATAACCGCTTTAGCATTTCTGACACGCATTTTCTTATAAGTTAATTTCTCATAATCTGTTGAATCGGTAGATTCTGCGTTCACTTTTGCTTTTCTATAAGTGAGTAAGCCATTCTTATATGTATTTTTGTATTTATAAACCGTTGGTCCAGCGCCTGTATCGTCATAAACGGAAAGGCTGAATGTGGTATAACCTTTTTGATCATAAGCGAACTTGTAGTTACATGTTTTATCATAGCCATAAATGAGCTGACCTTTCTTATTTAATAAGAATGAAGACTTCGTGGCCCAGCCGACAGCCTTTTTCAACTTATAAGTATACAGCGTCCCTTTAGGAGACGTTTCTTCCTTCATGTTTTCATTAAGGATCTTCATTGTACCATGGGATTTTGTAACTTTTTTACCATTGACTTTGGCGAGAGCGTTGTTACGATAGGTGAAAGTCTCAGTACCATCGTCATTCATTGAAACGATTTTCCCGTTTTTGTACTTGAATTTCGCACCATCTTTGATCTTCTTGACAAAACCATCCTTATTATAGGTGAATGTTTCTGTGCCGTACTTTGATTTTATACCAGTGACGATATTGATACTTTGTGTTTTTGCTTGCACACCGGTAGGGGCAAGCATGAGGGCAACGACTGCTGCCGAAATAATTTTCTTCATATTGATAATATCCTCCTGATACTGACTATTATATCGCTCAGATTCCATATTGTTAATATTAGAAGAATATGAAAAAGCCTCCAAATAGGAGGCGATGTTTACATTGTTGTTTTGACAAAGCGAATTTGTGAGACCGGCTTCATAATAAAGTAAAGCACGACTGTATAAAGTGGAATCGTAATACATTCCTTTGGCACACGAGCAATAAACGTGGCGACAAAAGGTAACTTATATAATAAAGATAACCAGAATGTATTAAGTACTAAATTGACGATGCCAGCATTGATGACATTGGCGATGATCACACGTTTGAAGCTGAGCTTCTTTTTATAAAGGAAGAAACCAAAGATCACACCAGTCAAGATCGTATCTAGAGTAAATGCAGGGACATATGGCCCAGTCGGACGGATGATATAACCACCGATATCCACTAAGCCACCAACAACACCACCGATGGCAGGGCCAAAGAGCCAGCCGGCGATCATGATCGGTAGGGATGTGAATCGAATCTCTACAATATTAGAAATCGGCAGCTTGAAGAAACCTAGGATCATCCCCGCAGCCGCTAACATGGCTGCGGTCGTTAGAACTTTCATGTTCTTTAATCTAGACATAATAAAAACACCTCCTATTGCAGATTCTCGCTTAAGAGGTGTTATCCACTTCTTATCGCAGCGGGATGCGCCAATAAAACCGCAAGACTACATACTTTTCGTCCTGATGACAACTCCCCGTTCATCAGACACTTAACGCCTCATTGACTACTCTGCTTATGTCGGCCTCACTATATATCATTTGTATATAAGAAGTCAATGCTTTTAGGAATTGAGTGAAAATTAATGAAATTTTTTCATAAAAGAACAAAACAACAAAAAAATTAGAAAATCTATAAAATAATTTGAAAATTCGTAAATTATAATAAGAAATTATTACTTTGATTCTCAAATTAGGATTATGTGAAAAAATCTCTATAAATGTTTAGTATTATAGAAACGATTGTATACAATTTGAATTTATTTTAAAATAATTTGTCATTTTTAATAATAATGCTTTACATATTTAGAGATAAGACATATAATCGAGTCATATTCAAAAAGGAGGAGTCAAGAAATGACTGACAAGAGAGTTTATAACTTTGCGGCTGGTCCATCAACATTGCCTGTTGAAGTATTAAAGGAAGCCCAGAAAGAAATGCTTAACTATAAAGGCTCAGGCATGAGCGTAATGGAGATGAGTCATAGATCCTCCGCTTACGCAGAAATCTTTGATGATACAAAGGCCACGCTGAAGCGTGTTATGAATATTCCTGATAATTATGATATTTTGTTCCTGCATGGCGGTGCGACCCAAGCCTTCAGTGCAATTGCTTTGAACTTAATGCAGAAAGGCCGTGCTGACTACGTCGTCACTGGTAACTTTGCAAACAAAGCAGCTAAAGAAGCTACTAAGTTTGGTGATGTCCATATTGCTTATGATGGTAAAGATAATAACTATACACATATTCCTACACAGGATGAATTAGATATTCGTGATGATATTGACTATGTTCATATCTGCGAAAACAATACGATTTTTGGGACTGAATGGAACTATATCCCTGATACAAAGGGTGCACCATTAGTTTCTGATATGTCTTCTGATATCTTGTCTCGTCCAGTGGATGTTTCTAAATATGGTGTCATCTATGCGGGTGCGCAGAAGAACATGGGGATCGCTGGTCTTGGTGTGATCATCATCAGACATGACTTAGTAAAACCACATAAGGAAAATATCCCAGTATTGTGTGAATACGATACGATGGTTAAGAAAGATTCTATGTACAATACACCACCAACATTTGCAATCTATATGTTAGGCCTTGTATGTCATTGGATCGAAGACAATGGCGGTCTTGAAGCCATGGCGAAACGCAATGAAAAGAAAGCAAAATTACTTCAGGATTATCTTGATTCAAGTGATTTCTATAATTATCCAACAGAAAAAGGATCTCGTTCAAATATGAACGTTTCTTATACAACACCATCTAAGGAATTGGATGCGAAGTTTGTAAAAGAATCTATTGAAGCTGGTATGACAAACTTGAAAGGACATCGTTTGGTTGGTGGCATCCGTGCCTCTATCTATAATGCGATGACTTATGAAGGTGTGGAATACTTAGTTAACTTCATGAAGAAATTTGAAGCGGAAAACAAATAAGGAGATCTGATCGAAAAATGGCTATTGAAATTAAAACTATGAATAAAATCTCAGAAAAAGGCTTAGCGCTTTTTGATGAGAGATATCATGTAGCAGATGACGTAGAAAATGAGGATGCGATCCTTGTTCGTTCTGCAAAGTTACATGATTATCCAATGGGTGAAAACTTAAAGGCAATTGCGCGTGCTGGTGCCGGCGTTAACAATATTCCAGTGAAGGACTGTGCTGACAAAGGGATCGTTGTCTTCAACACACCTGGTGCAAATGCAAATGCCGTTAAAGAATTAGTCTTATGTAGTTTGTTCTTATCTTCTCGTCGGGTCGTCGAAGGAATCGAATGGACAAAGACATTGGAAAATAATGACGGCTTTGGTAAAGCTGTTGAAAAAGGTAAGAAACAGTTCGTTGGTCCAGAAATCGAAGGAAAAACACTTGGTGTCATCGGTTTAGGTGCCATCGGTGTTTCCGTTGCCAATGCTGCTGTGAAATTGGGCATGAATGTCATCGGTTATGATCCATTCATTTCTGTCAATGCCGCTTGGAAGTTATCTAAGTGGGTCAAGAAAGCAGCTACGATCGATGAGATCTTTAAGGAAAGTGATTATATTACTGTTCACGTTCCTGCCAATGATTCTACAAAGAATATGATCGATGCAAAGGGGATTGCCGAAATGAAGCCTGGTGTTCGTGTGCTGAACTTCGCCCGTGGACCATTGGTCAATAAAGAAGATATGATCGATGCCGTTAAGAAAGGCAAAGTTGCTCGTTATATCACTGACTTTGGTGATTATGATTATGCACATACAGAGAATGTTATCGTTATGCCTCATTTGGGTGCATCTACTCCTGAATCAGAAGAGAACTGTGCAACGATGGCAGTTAGAGAAGTCCGTGACTTCTTGGAAAATGGGAACATTCAGAACTCTGTTAACTTCCCAACTGTAGTAGAACCTCGTACGACAACTTATCGTTTATGCATTATCCATAAAAATATCCCTAACATGTTAGCAAAGTTTGCCGGTACGATTGCCAAAGCCAATATGAACATTGAAAACATGGTCAACAAGGCTCGTGGCGACTATGCTTATACGATTATTGATACGAATGATCTTTCTGAAGATATCACGAAAGCGATTGAACAGCAGGAAGGTGTCATCAAGGCAAGAATCATTGCAAAAGTCTTATTCTAAATGTATGAAAGGCACGTTTCGTGCCTTTTTTTGGTGGAGGCATAAAAAATAAAGCTCCTTGATTCTATTTTTAAGGAAATTTGTTATAATAGTCGGTGAAAGGATGAACGTTATGGCAAAGCGGAGGAGAAGGTTGACATATAAAGCAAAAATACTGATCTGTGTGGTCGGTATCATTTTATTGACAATATTTGCGATTGGTTTGATCCAGTCCTCTTACATGGTTTATTTTGATGCAAACTATCGTAAGACTTACGTCATTACCACAAAGCTCCGCGTATTAGGCTGGATGCCGGCGATGATCGGGATCTGCCTCATTCCAACGATCGTCTATTTAGTGGAACGCATCAAACGGATCCGCAAGGCGGAAATTAAGCGTCGCTTACAAAAAAGAAGAGAGATCAGACATAAAAAAATGCAGTCTAAGAAGTAGACTGCATTTTTATAATGGTTTTTGATAGAATTTTCCTTTGACCGCAATTGAGTTTGTAATATTGATGAAGGCATGTGGATCACATTTCATGATCACACGGGTCGCATCATTTAATTCATCTTCGGAGATGACCGTAAATAACATAATACGTTCTTCATGCTTATAGGCACCAACAGCATTCAACTGAGTGATGCCATGGTTCGTTAATTTAAACATTTCATCTTCGATCAGTTTTGGCTTGTTCGTAATAATGAACATTGTGATCTGATGGTCAGACTTATGGAAGGTCTGGATCGTCTGGGTTGAAACGAACTGGAAGATAATGGAATAAAGCGATGCTTCAAAACCAAACAATAAACCAGCGGTAATTAAGACACAGATATTAAAGCCTAAGATCATATTCCATGAACTGATATTATATTTACGATTGAGGAAGACGGCAACGAAGTCTGTTCCCCCACTTGAGGCTCTCCCAATCAAGGCAATCGTGATGGCTAAGCCATTTAATAAGCCCCCAAACACACAGATCAGCAGCGGATCAGTCGTAATACGGATCGTTGGGAATAAGTCGACCATAAATGAACTTAAGAAGATCATTAAGATCGAAAATCCCGTAAATCGTTTTGAGATATACTTGACGCCGATGTAAGCTGGAATCAGATTTAAGATGATGTTGATCGGAGCATAAGGCACTTTAATATGGCCAAACTTGAATAACGATCGCTGAATGACTAGCGATAAGCCGGTCAGCCCACCAGGGACTAAGTTTCCGGCACGGACAAAGGTCTTAATGTTAGCCGCAAGTAATGCTGCAGCCAGGACGACAAGGACGAGCGATTTGACATAACCGAGCCCTGTCTCACGAGGTTCTTTGTATTTCATCATAATAATTCACCGCTACAATTCTAAACAATAAAAAATAGCGAATCAAGCAATTTGAGAATTATCTTAATATTTACTTTTTTGACCACTTTTGTTAAA
>ONFH01000243.1 GCA_900317015.1 uncultured Erysipelotrichaceae bacterium
TATGCATATGCATGAACATTATACCTATGTCTTAACGTCATCCATTGCAGCTGCCCCTTATTTTGCGGAAGCCTTTGGCTATTCTAAGGATCGTTTAAAGGTCTATCCTTTACCAAAGACGGATCTCTTAGTTTCGAAAAGCTATCACAGTGCCATTGTGAAGGAAATTGAATCGGTCTATCCTCAGTTACATGACACAGACAAACAGATCATCGTCTATGCCCCAACATTTCGTAAGAATAAAGCCGATGATCATTTAAAAGAAGCCATCGAGGCACTCATCAATGCGGTCGACTTTGACGCCTATGAACTTGTCATCAAGCTTCATCCGCTCACGAAGATGGACATTGATGATCCTAGAGTGATCGTCGATCACCAGTTTAGTTCCTTACAGTTCTTCCATGAAGCGGATGTCATCATTACCGATTATTCGGCTGCTTTATTTGAAGCCTGCATGTTAAGAAAGCCGATTTATTTCTATGATTTTGATTATGCCTCTTATACGAAAAATCGTTCCTTCTATATTGACTATAAAGCCAATATGCCAGGACCGATTCGTGAAAATGCCGAGGACTTAATGGCTTGTATCAATGCGCAGGCCTGTAAGGTCAAAAAAGTGGAAAATTTCGTGGATCTGATGGTGGCGCCTTGTAAGTTCTCTTATACGAAGGATTTCACGGATTTCCTCTATGAGAACCTGCCACACTCATCACACGATTTCACAAAGTTAATTTGAGGTGCTTCATTGATGGGCACTAGAAATCATGATAAAATGAAAGGCAAGGATGTGAATTTAAGTGGAAAAGTATATCAATCGAGGCAAGTCCTTTACGAGACGTTTAAGTGGGACTGAGATCGCCTTAGGGTATCTGGTTGCTTTACCGGCCTTCATGTTCTGCTGCGTTTATTTAGCCACAGCACTCGTGAAATTCGTCTGTCTGATGATCGGCAATTCCGTTGATTATTATCTCATCAATATGACAGTGAACTTAGTCAATGATGCCATCATGGCGGTGGTCTGCCTCTTTATATTTAGAAAATTCTTTAAACGCAACTTGAAAGATTTTAAAAAGAAATGGCCAACGTATGTGTTTGTCGGCATCGTTCTTGGTTACATTCTCTGTATCGTTGGCGATACCGTTGGTAATCTTGTGCTTAGATTATTTACGACAACGACGACAAGCGTCAACCAGAGTTCAATCAGTTCATTAAGTCATCAGTATCCGATCTTTATGATCATTATGACCTGTTTCTTAGCGCCAATTACGGAAGAGCTGTTATTTCGAGGCCTCGTCTTTACGTCGATCCGTAAGTATTCTCGTGTCTGGGCTTATGTCATCTCAGCTTTGTTATTTGGGTTTATCCATGTCATGGATACCGTCTTAGCCGGGAATATGAGTGAATTGGTACAGATGATTCCATACTGCTTTATGGGCTTAGTCTTTGCCTATATGTATGAGACGACCGATAATATCTGTACATCGATGTTAACGCATATGGCCCAAAATGCCGTAGCGATGATCGTATTACTAAGAAGTGCTGGATTCTTTTAGAGGATCCAGTTTTTTTATATTCGAATCATAAAAAAGGTAAAATAAAAAGCTCTCAAATGAGAGCTTAACTTACAAATGGCGGTCTGAACGGGGCTCGAACCCGCGACCTCCGCCGTGACAGGGCGGCATTCTAAACCAACTGAACTACCAGACCACTTGCGAATGCATGAATAATTTACCATATCGTAGAGTGAACGTCAATAGTTTTTTAAAAATGTTTTTTCCTTGTACAAATGTAAAGGTTTGGTAAAATAGAAAGGAAGGAGGGACAATATGCACTTTAAGCAAATCGTGGGCTGTTTATGTGCCTTAAGTCTTGTCGGCTGTGTAAATAAACAAAAGAATGTCGATCATCATGTCGATGTTATTACGTCTATTAAGATCAACGGATCAAATACTGCACTGAATGGTACATATACGCTCAATTACAATAAGAAGGGATTAGTGACAAGCATCAACAGTGATGCCACCAATTTGAAGAAGGCAGATTATACCTATGATGGGACCAAGATCACCCAGTGTGCAATGCAGTTAGAAAAGTCAGTACATACGCATTTATACACTTATGATGATCATGACAATATCATTAAAGATGATACGAAAGAATTACCTTCGATCAATCGTACTTACAAGTATAAATACAATAATAAGAAACAGATCGTGCGCAAGGATGCCAAAAGAGGTTCCGCTGAGACCGTGACGACCTATACATATAATAGTCATGGCCGGGTGTCTCATTTTGATATGAGAAAAGTGGTCAAGGGCAAAGAAGAGAAATATGATGAAAGAGATTATCTCTATGATGCCAATGGGCATTTCAATCGTTTAACACGTCAGCTCTATAGTACAACACTTTCTTCAAAAACTCAGACGGTACGAAGTAAGAATACGTATGCGGATGGGAATTTAGCCTCTATGCAGTATGGCTCTTATTCCTTTACGTTTAATTATATTACGATCGTTCCAAGCAATGAGAAAGCTTGTAAAACGCAGCAAGATCTGATCTTGACCGATAGTGCACTGAATCATCGTTCACCGGTGAATTTGCTTGATATGACTTGGTTAATTTCAAATGATCAATAGTCTCGCTTTTTTTATAGAAACGGTATATAATAGGGCACGTTTAAGGAGGCTATTATGAAAATTCAAAAAGCTTTAGTCAAAGGGATGCTCGTTTTCACGATTGCAGCTCCGGCCTGCGGAATGACTTTAAATGCCATTCATGCCGAAGGTACTGCAACAACGACAGAAACAACTGCAACAACGACACAGACGACTGATACAAATGATCAGACAACAGTGAAGTCTGGCTGGCAGAGTGATGGCACTTATTATGATCCAACCACTCATGTCCTATTAAAAGGTCTTCAGAAGATCGATAATGTCTACTACTATTTAGATGACACGACAGGTGTGAAGAAAGTCAACGCCTGGGTCGGCGACAGCTACTTCGATCAGACTGGGAAACGTTGCGAAAACGGTGCGTACACATTAAATGGTGCCAACTACTATTTCAAAGCTGGCGTTAAAGTCAAGAACAGCTGGATCGGCAATGCTTACTATGACACGAAAGGTGTCCGTTATGAAAGTGGTAAGAAAACGATCAGCGGTAAGATTTACTATTTCAAAAACGGTGCGAAAGTTGTCAAGACTTGGGTCGGCAACAGCTACTATGGCAGTGATGGCGCGTTAGTCACGAACGGCTATGTCGTTAAAAACGGCAAGACACTTTATTTAGTCAATGGAAAGTTCTATAGCGGTGTCACAAAAGTCAATGGTGCATTCCGTTACTTTACAAAAGGTGCTGCTTATACAAAGACAGGCTGGAAACGTACAGGTTCAACCGTTTATTATTTCAATAAGGGTAAAGGTGTCACTGGTCTTAAGAAGATCGGTAAATACTATTATTACTTCAATCCAAGTAATGCCAAGTTATATCGTGGCTTCAAGACTGTTGGTAAAAATTATTACTACTTCAAGAAGAGCGGTAAGTACTTTACCACTTATGGGGCAGCTGCTACTGGTTTATTCAAGTTAGGCGGTAAAACATATTATGCCAATAACAAGGGTCAGTTAGCTCGTAATCAGTCAATGACGATTAATGGTAAGAAGTATAACTTTAATAGCCGTGCGCAGGCGACAAAAGTTGTGACTTTAGATGCCATCACCAAGAAGGCTTCTAAGTATTCTTCACCAACAAAGTACTTAATGATGGTCGATACATCTAAGCATCGTGTGTATGCTTTCACTGGTTCTAAGAACAACTGGAAGAGAGTGAAGACATTCGTATGTTCAAATGGGAAGGCTTCAACACCTACAAAGCATGGTGTCTTCCATATTGGGACAACACCTGGACGTTATAAACGTGCACGTTACTTTACTGAAAATACGATCCGCTGCTGGTATGCAACACGTATCGTGAACGGTATCTTATTCCATTCCGTTCTTTATACGATCTCATCTTCACCAACAACGATCCATGATGGTCGTTTAGGAATGTCTATTTCTCATGGCTGCGTCAGATTAGCTTTAAACAATGCGAAATGGATCTATGATAACGTTCCTAACAACACAACAGTTGTCATCTACTAATTGATTGATGAACTCATATTCCTCGTGAATATGGGTTTTTTCTTTTTTAGTGAAGTTTTGCGTAAGGGATTACATAATTGTATACAATAAGATTGACGTGAGAGCTTATTTTTGGTATAAATGGAAGAATGAAAGGGGAATATTGTATGTCTATCTCACAAATTGGTATGCTCATTGCCATGATCGTGTATTTAGTTGGCATGGTCGGTATTGGGTTTAAAGTTGCGGATCGTAACAAGACGGTCGGAGATTTCTATCTTGGGGGCAGAAAACTTGGACCGTTGGTGACGGCTATGTCAGCGGAAGCCAGCGATATGAGCAGCTACTTATTAATGGGGATTCCAGGGCTTGCTTATTTATCAGGGATGGCGGAAGTCAGCTGGACGATCATCGGATTGTCCGTTGGGACGTATTTGAACTGGCTCATCGTCGCTAAGCGTTTAAGACGTTATAGTGAAGTCAATGGTTCCATCACGATTCCTGAATTCTTCACCAATCGTTATGGTGATAAGAAGCATTTATTAATGCTCGTGGCAGCCATCTGGATCATTGTGTTCTTTGTCCCTTATACGGCCAGCGGCTTTGCGGCCTGCGGGAAATTGTTTAGAAGTTTATTTAATGTGGATTATCATGTCGCGATGATCGTATCGGCCATCGTGATTATTGCCTATACGACGTTAGGCGGCTTCTTAGCGGCCTCAACGACCGACTTTATTCAGTCGATCATTATGTCAGCGGCTTTGATCTGTATCTTAGTGTTTGGAATCATGACGGCTGGTGGTATGGATGCGGTCTTACGTAATGCATCAAGTCTGCCTGGATATTTCTCCTTGACGCACAGTCATGTCGGGAATACCTCACAGCCTTATAGTTTCTTATCGATCATTTCGACATTGGCCTGGGGCATGGGCTACTTTGGGATGCCTCATATCTTATTACGTTTTATGGCCATTGAAGATGATTCGAAATTAAAGTTATCTCGTCGTGTTGCTTCGATCTGGGCTTTAGTCGCCATGTTCGTCTCTGTTTTAATTGGGATGGTCGGATTAGCCTGCAGTGCCAATGGGTCATTAAAAACATTAACAGGCAATGCATCTGAAACGATCATCGTCGAAATGTCTAAGTTATTAGCGACACATGGCATCTTCTTTGCGATTATTGCCGGTGTTGTTTTATCAGGCATTTTAGCTTCGACGATGTCAACATCTGATTCACAGCTCTTAGCCGCTTCTTCAAGTGTCTCTAATGATATCTTGACGGGTTTCTTCCATAAGAAGATGGAACAGAAGACATTATTACTGATCTCACGTATCAGCTTAGTCATCATTGCCTTAATTGGTATCGTCTTAGCCTGGAACCCAGATAGTTCGGTCTTTAGAATCGTATCCTTTGCCTGGGCTGGTTTTGGGGCTGCCTTTGGTCCGGTTGTCTTACTTGCTTTATACTGGCGTCGTTCCAATCGTTATGGCGCTTTAGCAGGGATGATCACTGGTGGAGCGATGGTCTTCATCTGGAAATACTTAGTCAGACCACTTGGCGGTAACTTCGATATTTATGAATTATTACCAGCCTTCTTATTAGCCTTGATCGTCAATGTCGTCGTGTCTTTATGTACAAAAGCACCAGAGCAGGAGCTCTTAGATGACTACGACAAGGTCAAGTCGATGAAATAATTGTGGAGATGTACCTCGAATGAGGTGCATCTTTTTTTCGTTTCAAAAAGCTGATATAATAGAAATACTCGTAAGGAGGAATCATATGAGATTACTATTAGCGGAAGATGAAAAATCTCTTTCCCGTGCTTTATGCAGCATCTTAGAAGATAATGGCTATAACGTCGATGCCGTCTATGATGGTGAAGATGCCATCGCCTATGCCGGCAATGATATTTATGATGCGATGATCCTAGATATCATGTTGCCAAAAGTCAATGGCTTTGATGTTTTAAAGACGATCCGTAAACAGAAGAACATGATCCCGGTTCTGATCTTAAGTGCCAAAAGTTCAGTCGATGATCGTGTCAAAGGATTAGATCTAGGCGCCAATGATTATTTAACAAAGCCTTTTGCCCCACAGGAATTATTAGCACGTATCCGTGCGCTTTCCCGGATCCAGGTGGCTGCCCCTGATGATATTTTGCATGTGGGCAATATTCATTTAAACTTATCGACTCATGAACTGTCTTCAACAGTCGATTCTTACCATTTAGCAAAAAAAGAATATCAGATGATGGAGCTCTTTATGCGTCATCCAAAACGTGTCTATTCGATTGAATTCTTTATTGAAAAGATCTGGGGCTATGAATCCAATGCCGAGACCAACTTAGTATGGACGTATATTTCTTATTTACGTAAGAAGCTCAATGCGCTACATGCCGACGTCAAGATCAAGGCTTATCGTAATACAGGATATTCTTTGGAGCCAAAGGATGATCAATAAGCTTCGTAGTCGCTTTGTCAGGATCGCCGTTTTAGGTGTCCTGATCGTGACGATCGTTTTTGTCTGTAGTTCGATCTTTACGAACTATTCCATTATTCGTAATAATGAAGAGAAAGTTTTAAATACTCTCACAAAGTTCTATGGTGCTCGTGGCACAACGATGACGATGAATAGTGACGTGCCTTATGAGAGCCGTTACTTCGTGGTCGTCTATGATCAAAACAATAACTTAGTCGAGATGAATACGACAAAGGTCTCAGCCATCAGTAACCAGAAAGCGATGAAGTATGGGAAACAGGCTTTATCGAAGAAAGCCAAGATGGCAACGCTGGATAACCTACGTTATGAAAAGACGAAGTATCAGAATGAGACGATCATCGTCTTCTTAAACTGTCAGGCCAATCGAGCCCGTTTAAGAGAACTGATCTTATTAACACTGATCGTCAGTGTAATCTGTATTGCGGTCTTTATCTTGATGATCCTCATTGCTTCAAAGAAGGTCGTCAAACCATTCGTGGAAGCCAATGAACGTCAGCGTATGTTTATTTCAGATGCTGGTCATGACTTAAAGACACCAATTACGATCATCGATGCCGATGCCGAAGTGTTAAAGAGTAAGTTTGGCGAGAATGAATTCATTACTGATATCAAGACCCAGGCTAAACGTATGAAGACCTTGACCGAAGATCTGATCTTCTTATCAAAGTTAGATGAGAACCCGAATAAGTATCAGATGATGGACTTCCCATTATCGGATATCGCAGTTGAGATCTGTCAGTCTTATGAATCATTAGCCACAACGCAGCATAAGAGTATGCATGTCACGATTGAACCAAACATCAGTTTCTGTGGTGATCAGAAAAGTATTGAACGTTTAATGAGTGTCCTTCTTGATAATGCGGTCAAGTACTGTCTCTATCATGGCAAGATCGAAGTCACTTTAGAGAAACAGAAACGTTTTGTCGTCTTTACTGTTTATAATACGTGTGATAATTTAACCAAAGAGGATATTCCTCACTTGTTTGATCGTTTCTATCGTTCTGATCAGTCAAGAAATTCTGAAACAGGTGGTTATGGTATTGGTCTTTCGATTGCCAAAAGTGTCGTCGAAGCCCATAAAGGCAAGATCTCAGCCACGTCTAGTGATGGCAAGTCTTTAGCCATCATTGTGATCTTACCAACTAGTAATTAACATCCATTCATTTGGATGTTTTTTCATTTATGTCAAATTTATTTTTATGTAAAATTTTGTCCTCATAAAGCAAAATAATGGTGATCTAATCAATGTATATTGAATTTACACAGGAATAAATTTAACATAATATCTTTGCTTTTCCAAACTAAAAGTCTGGGGATTGGCATGATCTACATGGGCATAATTTCGATCCCTATTCATATTTCTAATTTGAAGTGTAGATGCAATTGTTGCTTAAAAATGTTATGAATAAATGCTAAATAACAAGGATAAAGTCTTCGTATATTCAATATAATTTAAATGATATCTGTTTTCATTATTTGTTGCTTAGCGTGCTTCATAGTTTGGAAATCATTCCATTTGAATAAATAACTTATGAATTTAATGAGATTGTCACTAATATATCAGTGGCTCATGTACTGATCAATATTATGTAAAATTTTAGCCTGCAGTAAAGCAAATAGATCAGCTTAGTCTCAACGTTTTTAGCTTCGACTTCATAAAATTTTACATAATATAAAACTTTACATAAAAAGCACGTTAAATTTTACATAATTTTATGCATTCAAATGTGACAAGTGACAAAATATCACTAACAATGTTTTGTGCAATGTAAATATCATAATAGTGATCTTTAGTGATGAATACTTATTTTTTGTTCTTTTCAAATATAATTGACAAACAACAAAATATTAAATATGATATTTTGTGAAATGTTGCATGGAAGGAGGAATGAAGGCCAACTACCCACGACTAAAGTTGCGGGCTTGAAAGAGCTTTGCGACTGAACCGTGACATCAGCAGTGGTGTCAGTTGATTAGCCCGCTTCGTTATCCGTAAATGATATAGGCACCAGGGGATGCCTCCCAAGTCCCCCGCTCTGCGGACATGCATTAAACATCTCTGAGGGCAAGGAGAAGTGTGCATGTCAAAAACTGCGGA
>ONFH01000058.1 GCA_900317015.1 uncultured Erysipelotrichaceae bacterium
ATATTATATAATAATGAAATTGGTAATGAAATAGAATCACTCTTTGTTTTAAAATCAGATCCTATTTAAGAAGATCAGTGATCGTGTATACATGCGATGGATCAGTCATAGATTTTTTATGACATGATTCTATAATGACGATGAAAAGGAAATTATTATTTATGAATGATGCAGAAATGAATGCTCTCCCTGGAGCATTTGTGGTCATATGGATTTTTGGAGCTATTATTGCCATTATTCAGGTGATTGGCGTATGGAAAATGTATAAGAAGGCAGGTATTCCACTATTAAACATTTATGATTGGTTAAGGATGTCAGGATTTTCGACAGGATGGTCTCTTGTTGGTTCAATTGGCACACTGGTTGGAACTATTTTAGTAGGAGCGATGAGCATTCAAAATCATAATGATCTCACTGCTGCGAGTGTTGTATTCGTGGTCATTATTGGTGTCCTTACAGCCATTTTACAAATTATGAGCTGCTTTAAAATTGCCAAGAGATTTGGTCGTGGAGTAGGTGTCGGTTTCTTGTTTCTGTTATTTGCACCTATCATGTGCATGATTGCAGGCTTTGGCAAGACTTGGATCTATCAGAAACATTATTAAAATCTACTTATCAATTAAGAATGGTGAGACTGAGAGAAGTAGAAAAATGCTTCTCCTTTTTCTTTGGCATCATTTGATGATTACAAGGCATCTTATGATGTACGCTTTGTCGTCTTTCGATTGTATACTACAGGTGCAATAAGAAAGAGAGAGGTAAACAGAAATGAGTAAAAAAGTCATTTTAGTAACAGGTGCATCAAGTGGAATGGGATATGAAGCATGTAAGTCTTTAGCAAGCCAGGGACATAAAGTCTATGGCGGTGCTAGAAGAGTAGAAAAGATGGAAAGCTTAAAAGCTGATGGAGTTACACCATTAAAATTAGATGTAACAGATGATGCTTCATGTAAAGAAGCTATTGATACGATTATGAAAAATGAAGGACGTATTGATGTGTTGATCAATAATGCTGGTTATGGCAGCTATGGTGCCATTGAAGATATCACGATTGATGAAGCAAAGAGACAGTTTGAAGTTAACTTATTCGGTTTAGCAAGATTAACAAAGGCTGTCTTACCACATATGAGAATGCAACATTCAGGGACAATTATTAATACATCTTCAATGGGTGGTCGTTTAGTATCGTTCTTAGGTGGCTGGTATCATGCGACAAAGTATGCGGTAGAGGCATTCAGTGATGCTTTACGCATGGAGACAAAACAGTTTGGCATTCATGTTGCGTTGATCGAACCAGGGGGAATTAAAACAAACTGGGGACATATCGCAGCTGATCATTTAGCAGAATCTGCCAAGGGCGGAGCCTATGAAGAGGTCGCTTTAAAAGCAGCCGAAGGAATGCATAAACAGTACTCAGGTAATATGATGAGTGATCCAAAAGTTGTTGTTAAAGCGATGTCTAAAGCAGTTACTGCAAGAAAGCCAAAACCTCGTTATCTGATTGGCTTTGGGGCGAAACCATTAGTTTTCATGCATGCTATCTTACCAACACGTGCTTTCGATTTTATTATGATGCATGCATCATAAACTGATATACTGTTATTAGGAGTCTTTGAAAAGGAGAACGTTATGAGTACGAATAAATTTATCTTAGATGGGCGTTATGGTGATTTATTACAATACTATGGAATCAATGTCGAAGAAGCATTGAAAAAAGCAGGATTACCAGAAGATACTTTTGCTCATAAAACGCCTATTTTAAAAGAAGAAGAGTATTATCGCTTTATGCAGGCCGTTGGTGACTTAACGAAAGATCCTGCCATGGCGTTAAAGATTGCATCTACTGATCGTATTGAAAGCTTTTCACCACCAATCTTTGCTTCTTATTGTGCGAAGAATGGAAGAATGTGTATTGAACGTTTAGCTCGCTATAAGAAGCTGATTGCACCTATGCAATTTATGATCACAGAAGATGAAGAGACATTGAGCGTCACTTTAACACCATCACAAGATGATTTGAAGCTGCCACTTTTCTTAGTAGAAAGTGAGTTTGTCTTCCTCGCCCATATTATTCAGATGGCTACAAAAGAAGAAATCGTACCTGTTGCATTGACTATCGCTGAAGAAATGAATGATCCTGAACTCAATACTTTCTTTGGCGGTCATGTCAATTTAGGAAAGGATAATACGATCACTTTTCGTAAAGAAGATCTGATGAAACCATTCATCAGCTATAACGAAGCTATGTGGGAATACTTCCAGCCTGAGATGAATAAACGTTTAGCAGAATTAGAAGTCGATGATTCGACTTCGGCAAGAGTCCGTAGTGCGTTATCCGAATTATTACCCAGGCGGTCTATGTGGAATTGAAGATGTAGCTTCTAAGCTCGGCCTTTCTAAGCGTACTTTACAAAGAAAATTAAAAGAAGAAAATACGACTTTCCAGAAGCAATTGAATAGTACGAGAGAGACATTGGCCATTCATTATATCCGCAATACGGATATGACGACGAATGATATTGCTTATCTGTTAGGATATGCAGAACTAAACTCATTCTTACGTGCTTTTACGATCTGGACAGGAAAAACGATCACAGAATATAAAAAAGAAATTTCATAATGCGCATCTTTATAAGGAAAAGCTTATTAAGCCTAAAACTATTTAGCCTCTTTGTTATCATGTGAAAAACTTTATAATGATAAATAGATAAAGAGGTACGTTATGAATAAAATCGTTGTAAATAGTATTGATGGAAAATTAACAAAATATAAAGAAAAGGGCATTCAGGTTGCACAAGCTGACTTTAATGATATTGAATCATTGTCACAAGTTTTTGAAAATGTGGATCACTCCTATACTGAAGTCATCATTCAGAATTCTCCACTTGATTATATTATTTTAAGGAACTCATTATTTGTCGAAGCTTTTACGAGTGATTATATGCGTGTAGTTAAAGCCCATGAAGATACAATTGAAAAAAATATGGGGAGGGCAGAGTGTGGATTATCTCACGTAAAGACTGTGCGTTGGCAAGTTGACTCATTCATCGCACGATTTTAAATATTTATGTATCTTATGATCAATTCTTACAAACTGGCAAGAAAGCAACACATAATCATATAAAATATAAAGAATTGACTGATGACGAACTCTATGCCTACTTTGATTCAGTCGGTGTGCCTAGAGATACAAATGGAGACTTTTCTAAGAGTCCTATTCAAGCTACTTCAGAAGGTATGATTACTTTTGGTACAACCGTAACACAAAGCTATTTAGATGTGCCGGTCAGCGATTTTGCCTCTTTAACAGGAAGATTACCATTATCGATCGAATATATCTTTGATCATGTTGACGAATATTTGTTAGGAGATCGTCATCGAAAAACCAGTCAGTCAACCTAGTCTTGACTATTTTCAAAATGATTATACGCTCGAACATCAGCTCGCTGATCTTGATGAATCTCATGTCGACTTAGCACTTTTAAAACTTCCTGGCTGCCAGGAATGGATGAATCTGCCTTTATGGCATGCCTATAATGAAGCTGTAGCTAAACATATTGCCTTAAGCAACGGACGCATGGAAGCTTTAGCAGTTGTACCACCTTATGACACTCCCGAAAACTTAAAAGAACTCAATCAAACAATCGAAGACTTACATCTTAAAGGTATACAGCGATTTGTTCATTATGATGAAGACTATTTAGATGAACCTGCTTATCGTGGTTTCCTCAAATACGTTGCTAAAAAACAGATCCCTGTTTATGTACATCATAGCTAGTGCCAGTCGAATATGAGTCCATCAAGAAATATGAAAATGTCAGACGTTCTTATGGACGCTGTGCTGATCAGATCATTGCCATCTCACGTGAAGTCTTTAGTGATCTCTTTGTCGATGCACCAGATCTGAAGATCATTCATTTTATGCCTGGTGGAGGATACTTTACTTATAAGACAATGTTCCTGCCTCATGATTCTGGAAATGGACGCTTCGAAGTGAGTCGCATGCTCATCCAAGGGGTGAAGATAATCTGGATATTGCTATCAAAGTCTTAGGTAACGAAAATGTCATCTATGACTCCTCTTATCCTGTTAAAAAATTATGGCTTGTTGGTGGTCCTGAGATGATCAAGGCATTAAAAATCTCTGAAGATGATAAACAGAAAGTCTTATTTGTGAGAATGCCAAACGTCTTTACAATTTATAATATGCAAAATGCCTATCAGAAATGATAGGCATTTAGTCTGTTAATAGTTCAAATCCATGTTTCGCTAACAATTCATTGATGTCGATCAATGAGAAATGATGAGAGATCCCAAAGATGATCAAGGCATCACGAGGCACTTTTGCATAGAGATTCCCATGATCACATAATGCTAAAAGACGAGTGATTTGATCAAAATCAAGATCTAAGGCAATGGCTAAGGATAAAATCTTATTACGACTTGGACGTCTGGTCCCATTAAGGATCTGATAGCCGTATGTTCTTTCAATTTGGGCATCTTCAATGACTTTACTTTTTGATTTTGAAGACTCTTGAATATAGTCATCCATCAGTGAAGTAAAACTGATTTTTGGCAATTCATGAATCAAGTTTGTAGGCTCATTTGTACGAGTCAGTTGATTAAAGAGTTCGTTTGTTTTCATTTCTATCACCATTTCAATGATATAATATTTAAGAAGTGAAGGGAAGGAAAGCATTATGGGAAAAGATATTCAATTGATTAAAAAAGATGAAAACAAGATGATCTATCTCATTCAGAATCAAGAAGAAAAGACGATTGAAAAGATCTTACCATTGGAGGCCAAGCCTCTCTATCTTGCTTTAATGAAGATCAAGGCTTCTATTCCTCATATCAAAAAGGTCTATGAAAGCCAGGGGAAGCTGATTGTTGATGAAGAGTACATTGATGCACCAACGCTTGAAGACTATATCAAGATGCAGCCCATCACCCGTAAGCAGATCGTATCCATTATGAATCAGCTGTTAGAAATCTTAGATGCCCTACATCATCATGATCCAATCATTGTGCATCGTGATATTAAGCCAGAAAATATCTATTATGATGGGGAAAAAATCATCTTAGGCGACTTTGATATTGCCCGCTTTTATGAAGCTGGACATACATCTGACACCACGGCCTTAGGTTCAATTGGTTATGCCGCCCCAGAACAATTCGGCTTTTCACAAACTTCAGTTACAACGGATCTTTATGCCTGTGGAGTCCTTTTAAATGTTTTAGCAACCGGTTATATGCCCTCTGTTTCACTTGTTAAAGGGATGTTTCGTCCTATCGTGAAAAGAGCGACCGCCATTGCCCCAAAGGATCGTTATCAAAGCGCAAAAGAAATGAAAAGAAGCTTAGAATACTGCACATTGGTTCCTGTTGGTTTTCGTAAAGGTAAGAAATCTTATAAGATCATTGCGACAATCATCTATGCAATATTGATCCTTTTGTCGGTCCTTGTCGTTTGTTCATTAGAGAAAGATGTCTTTTGGGGTGCTTTATTGTTATTTTCAATCTATCTATGGATCTTTCTTTTTGTTTTTAATTACGCCAATGTCTATGACTTTTGTTTCTTCCATAAGAGTCGACATGTCCTCATTAGAATCTTTGGCATTATTTTGACTGCCTCTCTTACTTATTTCATTTTCCTCTGCTTTTTTGGGCTAGCAATGTATATCAGCTGATGTGTGCAAATAGCACACCAAATCCTTCATTCGTCATGACATAATAACTATGTGAACTGATCGTATATTTATGAAGTTATGACGGAGGGACTATGAAAAAGAAGAAACCTATTTTTAAAAGAGTCTGGTTCTGGATTCTTGTGGTCATCTTAGTTGGCTGTGTTGGCACTTCCATGGGAAGTGACAAAGAGAACGGTGGTGAAAAAGTGGGATCCACAAAAACCAAACAGACGACTGAAAAGAAGACAAAATACTATAAGGTGGGTGACATAGTAAAAGTGGGAGATGTCACTTATACACTGAAAAGTGTAGCTACGACAAAAGAAAGAAGCGAGTTTGAAGACAAGAAGCCTAAATATGTCATTAAAATTGTGTATCATGTAAAAAATGGTACAGATGATGATATCGTGATTGGTTCAGATGACAGCGTTTATGGGCCAGATAATAATAAACTGGACCGCTATACTGTGAGTGGGAATACGTTTGATTCTATTGCATCAGGAAAAGAAAAAGATGTTATTGAAGGATATGGGGCGAACCAGTTAGGAACATTTGAAATTCATTTCAAACCATTCGCATCACTAGAAAAAGAAGCCATCTATAAGGTCAAAGTCACATCATAAAAATTAGGGATTTATAACAAGAGCCATTTCTCAGGAGATGGTTCTTATTGTTCAGGGCTGTCTAAACGAAAACCCACTCTAGGTAGACTTCATTCATCTCTTCTAGATTTACAACATCACCATTGATGTTGTATTGATCAAGCTCGAACAATTATATTTTAAGGAGTCATTTATGGAAGAAAGTTACATTGTGAAATTATCGTTACCTGCTCTTATTATTCATTTAATCATTGACTGTTTACTTATGATCATCTTCGTTGGATTCTTTTCATTTATTCATGATCTTCTTGTTTATTTTACGACACATCTTGAGTTTACAAGAAACAGTGTCCATGGACGCACTGGCATAATCAGAATCAAAGCCCTTGATATGCCACTCAATAAGATCAACAGCGTAAGCGTCAACCAGGGGCTTATAGGAAGATTATTTAACTATGGCACTTTGATCATTACTGGGTCATTTACAGGATATGAATATCATTTTGTATCAGACCCTAATAGTGTAAAAAATATTTTGAATGATTGCATCGCTCATTATAATGAATCGGGAGCTGATAAAATTGTTCAAGCTATAAAGGAAACTAATTTCAAATGTCAGTACGTGAACGGTACTGGCATTTTTTATATATTCTTATAGAAACAATTTGTATCTGATGTAAATTCAAGGTTAGGAAAAGCAACTGTAAAAAAGTTTTAATGAAAATGAAAGAAAGTGAAATTATGATGATGAATGCTATAAAAAATGAAGTAATTTAAATATTACCTAGGAAGATGGCAGTTTTAACAAGTGATTTGTTAGGATAGGGGCGTACTCAGGAGGACAATAAAATGAAATACAAAAAAGGATATGTTTATCAATTAATGAATCAGGGTGGTCCAACGGTTGTTTCTGAATCTTATTTTAAAGAAGCAACTGAAGAAATGATCAGAGCGAGAACGTTATGTGCGAAAGCAAATGCAGTCTTACCTGATGATCCAAGCTATGTCTCTTATTTAGAAGAATTATTTGATCGTAAATTAGATGACGTTAGAATCCTTACACCTTTTACATGTGACTTTGGGAATCGTGTCAAATTTCGTAAGGGTGTATTTATCAATCATTCAGCTATCCTTTCAGCCTCTGGTGGCATTGAATTTGAAGATGGTGTCATGGCTGCTCCTGGTTTAAGAATTGCCACAATTAATCATGACTTCTATGATCGTCATCGCACTTATACATACGGCAAGGTCACACTTAAAAAGAATGCCTGGATCGGTATGAATGTAACGATTTGTCCAGGGGTGACCGTTGGTAAGTATGCCGTCATCGGTGCCGGTGCTGTCGTTACAAAAGATGTTCCTGACTATGCTTTTGTAGCAGGTGTACCTGCCCGTGTGATCAAGATGTTAGATCCTCATCAAATGAAAGATTAATCTTGGAACCTGGATGATATAAGTCCAGTTTTTTATTGCGTCTTGCCTTTTTCTTACGTATAGTACAAATAAAAGGAGAAAGGTAATGGAACGTTTAAATGAGTATGTTGCATTGAAAATTTTCACCACTGGTCTTGACCCTGA
>ONFH01000086.1 GCA_900317015.1 uncultured Erysipelotrichaceae bacterium
GAAGAAGAAAAAGAAGCCACAAATGAAGTGCCTGCCGATGAAGAAAAAGTGGATGTCAATGGCAATATTCTTGATTCCAAGAAGATCTTAGTTTTATGTGCTGGTGGCGGGACCTCTGGTTTACTTGCCAACGCTCTTGCGAAAGGGGCCAAAGAAAAAGGCATTCCTTTAGTCACAGCAGCTGGCAGCTATGGTGCCCATACGGATATTATGAAAGATTATGATCTCGTGATCTTAGCGCCACAGGTTGCCTCTTATTATCAGGACTTAAAGAAAGATACTGATCGATTAGGTATTAAATCTGTAGCCTGCCAGGGGAAACAATATATTGAATTAACAAGAAATCCATTAAAAGCTTTGGCATTCGTATTCAAAGTACTAGAGGAGGACTATTAATATGAGATTTCCAGAAGATTTTGTATTCGGTGGTGCGACGGCCGCTTATCAGTGTGAAGGAGAAACACGTACACATGGGAAAGGGAAAGTCGCCTGGGACGACTTTCTCGAAGCCCAGGGTCGCTTCTCTGGTGATCCAGCCAGTGATTTCTATCATCAGTATCCCGTAGATCTAGACTTATGCCGTAAATTCCATATCAAAGCGATTCGTATCTCGATTGCCTGGAGCCGTATTTTCCCAAGCGGGACAGGAACGGTCAATCAGGAAGGCGTAGACTACTACCATCGCGTCTTTCAGGAATGTCATAAAAATGGTGTTGAACCTTATGTGACATTACATCATTTTGATACGCCAGATGTGCTTCATAAAAAAGGGGACTTCTTAAATCGAGAGACTGTTGAGGCTTTTGTGGATTATGCAAAATTCTGTTTTGAAGAATATCAGGATGAAGTCTCTTACTGGTTTACGTTTAATGAAGTCTGGCCAGTTGCGACCAATCAGTATATTGAAGGAACATTCCCACCAGGCATCAAATATGATATTCCTAAGGCTATTTATTCGATGCATTATATGATGCTTGCCCATGCTAAAGCTGTCTTGGCCTTTAAGGAAGGCGGCTATAAAGGAAAGATCGGGGTCATTCATTCTTTAGAGACTAAGTATCCTTATGAAGACAATGATGCAGATCGTTTAGCCGCTAAGAAAGAAGATATTCTTGCCAATCAATTCGTCTTAGATGCAACATTCTTAGGTGAGTATACAAAAGAAACATTAGATATGATCCAGTCTTTAGCTTCAATCAACGGTGGCTCATTTGAAGTAGATCCACAGGATCTCAAAATTATGAAGAAGGCAGCCCCTTTCAATGATTATTTAGGGATGAACCATTATCAGTCTCATTTCATTAAAGCCTATGATGGGGACAATGATATCTATCATAATGGGACTGGTGAAAAAGGAACAAATCGTTTCCGCCTCAAAGGCATTGGCGAAAGAATGTTTAAAGAAGGTATTGAAACCACAGACTGGGATTGGCTGATCTATCCAAAAGGGATGTATGACATGATCATGCGTATTCAAGAACAGTATCCAATGTATAAAGCTATTTATATTACTGAAAATGGCATGGGTTATAAAGATACCTTTGAAGATGGTTTTATTGATGATACCCCACGCTGTGATTATATAAATAAGCACTTAAAAGCTTTAAAACAGGCCATTTCTGATGGCGCGAATGTCAAAGGTTACTTTGTCTGGTCATTGATGGACGTGTTCTCATGGTCGAATGGCTACAATAAACGCTATGGCCTCTTCTATGTCGATTTTAAAACTCAGAAACGTTATCCAAAATGTTCTGCTTACTATTATAAAACGGTCATCGACCGTAAGGATGTTCTATGATGAAGGGTGTGATTTTTGATTTCAATGGCACGCTGTTTCTTGATCACGATAAGCATGTCTTAGCCTGGAATCAGATCTCCATGAAGTTACGTGGTCGTCCCATCACGCAGGAGGAACTGCTAGATCATTTTAACGGTGTTCCTAATGAAGTCATCATTGATTATCTATGTGAAGGACAAGCTTCGAAAAAACAAAAAGAAGCATTAAGTGCTTTAAAAGAACAGTACTACCGTTCATACTGTTTAGAAGATGCCAAAAGCTTTCATTTGATCAAAGGGGCTGAAGCGTATTTCCGTTCACTACGTGATCAGGGGATTCCTTTTACGATTGCCAGTGCTTCGATCAAGGAGAATATTGATTTCTTTGCTCGTGCCTTTCAATTAAATCGATACTTCGATATATCTACGATTGTCTATGATGATGGGTCCTATAAAAACAAGATCGATATGTTTAAAGAAGCTTCTAGACGTCTGGCAATTCCATTACGAGACTGTCGGATCTTTGAAGATAGTGTCTCTGGCATTAAAAGTGCCTATGAAGCAGGCTGTGATGATATTGTGGTCGTCGACACGACGGCGAAAGGGGAGACGTATAAAAGTCTTCCAGGGGTTAAACGAGTGATTCAAGATCTAACGGAGGTGTGATCATGATCAATGTCATTCATAAAAATAATCTGATTGATGAAATGGTTATAAAGAACGAAGAGATGGAAGTGCATGTTTTGAATATGGGCTGTACGATCAAGAATATCTTTGTGAAAGATAAAGAAGACAAAGAGCGTGATGTCGTTCTCGGATACGACGATGTTCTTGATTATATGTGTTATGATGGTTACTTAGGAGCCTGCGTGGGCCGTGTGGCCAATCGTATTCGTCATGGACGATTCACATTAGACGGTAAGGACTATCAGTTACCTATTAACAATGGTCCAAATGCCATTCATGGTGGACTCAAGGGGTTCTCCTACCGACTCTTTGATTACACCTTGGGTGATGATCTGGTAGATTTCTCTTATCTTTCTCCTAATGGTGAAGAAGGCTATCCAGGAGAACTAGATCTACATGTGATCTACCGTTTAGAAGGATCTAAGCTAACGATCGACTACTATGCGAAAACAAGTAAGAAGACGCTGATCAATCTGACCAATCATTCTTATTTCAACTTAAACGGCAAGGCATCACCTGTTGGTGATCATCTTTTGAAAGTAAAAGCTTCAAGATATGCCTGTGTTGATGGAGATGGTCTGGTGACTGGTGAGATCAAGGATGTCAAAAATACACCGTTTGACTTTACTAAAGAGAAAGCCATCAAGGAAGCCTTGAAACAAGACGATTCCCAGATCAAGATTGCCAGAGGTTTAGATCATCCATTCCTCTTTGATGACAAGAAAGATCAGGTCTCTTTATACAGCAAGGACAGCGGGATTGTCATGACTGTTTCGACAAGTCTTCCTCAGGCGCAGATCTACACGGCAAATTATTTAGATGGCCGCATTGGCAAATATCATGAAGCAATGAATGCTCAAGAGGCAGTGTGCGTGGAGACACAGTATATGCCCGATGCGATCCATCTAGAAAAGGATCCTTCGGTGATCTTATCACCAGAAGAGACGTATCATGAAATGACAAGCTACAATTTTACGATTCAATAAAAAAACGAGGTCGCCCTCGTTTTTTAGTTTACTTAATTGTAATACCCATCTTACGTTCAACTTTTGCAAGTTTCTTTCTAGCAATACGACGGGCTTTATCAGCACCTTCATTTAAGATTTCTGGAATCATATTGCTATTGACGATTTCATTATAACGATCTTGAATCTTCTGTAATTCATTACCAACGACTTCCGCTAAGTCTTTCTTGAATTCGCCATAGCCTTTGCCTTCATACATCGCTTCAAGTTCTTTGATCGTCTTACCGCTTAAGATGGAATAGATTTCTAACAGGTTAGAGACACCTGGTTTATTTTCTTTATCATAGATGATATGTGAATCACTATCAGTAACCGCACTCATAATCTTTTTCTTAGAGACATTGATTGGATCTAAGATATAGATACAGCCTTTACCTGTAGGATCTGATTTAGACATCTTACTTGTTGGATCCTGTAAAGACATGATACGACCACCAACTTTAGGTGTTAATGGTTCTGGTAATTTGAATGTATCTGAATAACGTTTATTGAAACGTTCAGCAACATTTCTTGCTAATTCTACATGTTGCTTCTGGTCATCACCAACTGGTACATAATCAGGATCATACATTAAGATATCGGCATTCATTAATGAAGGGTAGTTGAAGATCCCTGCACCGATTGAAACATCATGTCTTGCTTTTGCTTTTTCTAACTGCATCTTATACTGAGTCATACGAGATAATTCACCCATTGTGACCATGCAGCCTAAATACCAGCCTAATTGGGCATGTTCTAAGACATCACTCTGTAAGAATAAAGTGACTTTCTTTGGATCAAGACCAGCTGCTAAGTATAAAGCAATTAAATCTTTTGTGTTCTTACGTAGATCTTTAGGCTCCTGATAAATTGTCATGGAATGAAGGTTTGCAATGAAAATGATCATTTCATATTCATCCTGATAACTGACAAAAGGTTTGATGGCACCAATATAGTTGCCTAGTGTAACACGTCCTGTTGGCTTGATGCCGCTTAACATTCTTTTCATTATAGTTTTCCTCCTTCTTCCCAAATAAAAAACACCTGTCCAAAAGGACAGATGTACATCATCTGTTTAGCCACCATTTGGGAATGCAATCACATTCTGTCAAGTAACGCTGACATACGTCTTACAACTCATGCTGCAAGAAGCTCCTGAAACCCAATTTCACTTTATGCATCAGTTCTGCTTCCACCACCCGCAGACTCTCTCTACATCTCACATAAGCTACTTATTTTCATTCATTGCTTGCCACCATTATAGAACGAGTCATTCTATAAATCAATGACGAAAGATAAAAAGATGGCTGATCCTATGAAAAAGGAAGGCTTAAAAAATTGATATGTTTTAAAGATATAGACAGATGAAAAAAAGATATACAATATCGAATATTATCGTTATAATATGGAGGAGGTGGGAGCATGATTAGAATATATACAGCACCGAGCTGTGCTTCTTGTCGAAAAGTTAAAGCGTGGCTAAAAGAACATGATATTCCATATGTGGAAAAGAATATCTTTTCTACACTGCTTAGAGAGGACGAACTTCGTGAACTATTAGAACGTTCAGAAAATGGAACTGATGATATTATTTCCAAACGTTCAAAGATCATGAAGGAAGGTAAAGTGAATATTGATGATATGTCCGTGAATGAACTGATCAAGTTTATTCAGAAGAACCCATCCGTTCTTAAACGTCCGATCATTATCGACGAGCGCCGTTTTCAGGTCGGCTACAATGCCGAAGAAATCCGTGCCTTCATCCCTCGTGAGTTAAGAAAACTTGCCGAATGCGATCATACTGATTACTGTCCATCATTCTTTGATCCAAAACAGTTAAAGAAAGAATATGATCGTGATTATAAGAAAGATAAAGAAGCACCTCAAATGAAACACAAGCTAAGTAAGGCCTAGATCAACATCTAGGTCTTTTTAGCACAAAGAAAAAGTAGAGAGGGCTCTCTACTTTAAAGTCTCTAAGAAACGTTTCAGCTTGGAATCACAGTTATGTGTATAAGACAAATGGAATGTCTCACATAATTCTTCAAACTGTTTCTTTCCTTCTTCTTCATTATTGACTTCAAACTCAAATTCAAAATCATGATGATCATTATAGAAGTTCTCATCCAAACTTAACATACCATAATGTAAGGCGATGTCATGTCTGATCGTTTTTAAAGATCCTGAATATGTGATCTGTGTCGGATCAATACCGTGATCTTCTAAGACCTTCTTGATTCCATTATCTGGCATGAAACCGTTTGTGAAGGAATCAAGATCTTCTTTGGTGATGTTTTCGTTATGTTCAATTTTAGCAAAGCCATCAGGAATCTTTAAGGTCATTTCATACTGATCCTCTTTTTCTCTAACGCGTAAGGCATAACGCTTTTCTTCTAATTCATGACTTGTGAAATAGTAATTGATCTGTGTGTAGGTATGACATTCATCATAAGCGTCGATGATCTGATGAAAAGTCTTTTTGTCTAACATGATCTTATATTCGACTTCTTTATTCTTTTCCATGTAATTCACCCGTGCCTATTTTAAGTCACGTTGCATGAAAGGTCAATGAACGATATAATATCATTAGTGTGTAAAAAATTATGAACAGGTGATAAAAATGAAAAGATTTGCAATTGTACATAAATTAGATGATGCCTCACAGAAAATGGCAAGAATCATAAAGAAACAAGTAGGAGCCTTCATGGAATATGATGAAGCCCATCCAGAACTCGTCATTGCGGTCGGTGGTGATGGGACGATCTTGTTTGCGGTCCATAAATATCTTGATCAGTTAGAGAGCGTTATGTTTGTCGGGATCCATACTGGCACATTAGGATTCTTTACTGACTACAACCGTGATGAGATCTATGATCTGATCAATGATATTCAGAGAAAGACACCAAAAGTCTTCCCACGTTCATTACTAGAAGTTCATTCTCATGGTCAGGTGCATTATGCCCTCAATGAAATGAGACTAGAAAATAACCGTCATTCTCAGGTCATCGATGTGTATGTGAATGATGAACATCTTGAAACATTCAGAGGAAATGGTCTATGTATCTCTACACCATCTGGATCAACAGCCTATAATAAGTCGATCCAGGGGGCAGTGCTTGATCCATCTCTTCGCTTGATGCAGTTAAGTGAGATTGCTGGTATCAATCATAATGCTTATCGTTCATTAGGTTCTTCTTTGATTCTTGGTGCTGATAAGTATATCCGTTTAAAGACAGTCAACTATCAGTATTCTGTTATGTGCTGTGATATTGAAGACTTTGAACTTTATGAAAATGAAGTTATTGATGTTATGCTTTCTAATCGTGTCGCTAACTTTGCGGACTATCGCCAGGTCAGCTTCTTAGAAAGATTAAAGAAGAGCTTCCTATGAGATTAGACTTTATGATCGACTCAGATCACTGCAATATGCGTCTTGATGATTTCTTCTATCAAAGAGGCATCTCTAAAAAACTAGTTAAGGATTCTCGTAATCATGGAGAGATCCTCTTAAATGGAGAGAAAGCTTATCTTTGTCAAAAGACAGCACTCAATGATGAAGTCTCTATCGTCTTTCCTAAAGAGACGAGCAATGTGATTCCCATCAAGATGCCACTCGATATTGTCTATGAAGATGAATATGTGATGGTCGTTGATAAAAAGGCCGGTTTAGCCACAATTCCTAATCGGATGTATCTCAAGGATTCCTTGGGGAATGCCATCATGCATTATTACAATGAACATCATATTGAAAGTGCCGTTCATTTTGTCAATCGCCTAGATAAAGATACATCAGGATTATTACTGGTCGCTAAATCACGCTATGTTCATGATTTCTATTCACGAGATATCAAGAAAGTCCATCGTGTCTATCATTGCTTAGTCGAAGGAAATCCTGGTGAAGGCACGATCGATGCGCCAATCGCTCATCGTCCTGATCATGCGACGAAACGCATGATCGATGAAAATGGTGCTAGAGCCGTTACACATTACAAAACTTTAAAGACATACGAAAACAATACAAGCCTAGTCGAATGTGTCTTAGAAACCGGACGTACGCACCAGATCAGAGTGCATATGGCTTCTATTGGTCATCCTCTTGTCGGGGATGCACTCTATAATGAACATCCAGGAACATTCTATCTGGATAGTGTGGAGATATCATTCCCTCATCCATTTGATTCAAAAATCTACCATTTTAAGAAGGAAGATCGTTTTTGATCTTCTTTTTCTTTAAATCTAAAAAA
>ONFH01000121.1 GCA_900317015.1 uncultured Erysipelotrichaceae bacterium
AAAATTGTAGAGGAAAATACCGCTGAAGCTTTCTTTGATCATCCAAAGAGTGATCGTGCAAAGCTCTTCTTAAGTAAAGTTATGCATTAAATAGTTTTAAAAGGGGTGAAGGGATATGCAAAGCATTAATCGTAAAGAGTCTCTTTCAACATTGGCTTATCAGTCAATCAAGGATGCAATTATGAGTGGAGAATTAGAACCAGGGCAATCTTTGAAAGAAGAAGATTTGTCAAAGCAGCTAAGCATTTCCCGTACTCCTGTAAGAGAAGCTTTAAAACAGCTTAGTTATGAACAGCTTGTAGAAAAATCTCATTCCCATAATTATCTTGTATCCTCAATTTCCGTTGAAGATATAAGGGAGACATTGGAACTGAGAGGAATCTTAGAAACGTATTGTATGGAGAAATGTGTTCAGAATATTAAAAAAACTGAATTAACAAAGTTAAAGCGAATTTTTAAAAAACAGCAAAAAGCTGTTGAGAAAGAAGATTACAATTCTTTTCTTGATTATGAATCAGCCTTTCATCAAATCATTATATCAGCGGCTAAAAACCATTATATTGAAGAAATGATGGAAAGAATCGCTAATCTACAAAGACGCTTCCTGATTTTATCAGGAAGCTTATCAATTGACTGTGAAAGTGCGATGAAAGAACATGAACAAATGATCAAAGCATTAGAAAGTAAAAATGAGACAGGAGCCGTCTCAGCTATGTCTCAACATATCATTAATGTGAGAAAACGTTTGGAGGAATCAATGTGAAGGAAGAAATAGAAAATTTAACAAAAAAACTTGTTTCAATAGACTCTGTCAATGGCACAGAGGGAGAAAAAAAGATTGGTGAATTCATCGAAAAATATTTGCGAGAAATTCCTTATTTTCAAAAGTATCCAGAACAGGTGATCATTCAACCGTTAAAAGAAGATCCTTTAGGACGACGAAATGTCATGGCTTTGCTTAAAGGTGAAAAAAATCATAATCCAGAAACTCTGATCTTCCATGGCCATATGGATACTGTCGGGGTTGAAGATTACAAAGGCTTGAAAGATTATGCTTTTGACTGTGATCGATTAGAAGAAGCGTTAAAAGCAATGGATCTGCCAAAGGAAATGAAAGAAGATCTAGATTCGGGAGATTATATGTTTGGTCGCGGCGCTTTAGACATGAAAAGTGGCGATGCCGTCTTTATGGTCATTTTAAAACATTTAAGTGAGCATCCTGAAGACTTATCAGGAAATCTTCTTCTTTCTATCAATCCCGTTGAAGAGAATAGACATCAAGGCATTATTGAAGAAGCAGAGCTGTTAATGGAAATTCAAAAGAAATATGGTCTCCATTACAAAGCCGCAATCAATAATGATTATACATGTCCTCTTTATCCAAATGATCCTCATCATTATGTTTATTTAGGGACTGTTGGAAAATTGTTGCCATGTTTCTATATTCAAGGAAAAGAAACACATGTAGGCCAACCTTTTGAAGGCTATGATGCATCACGTGTAGCAGCTTCCTTGATCAGTCATATTACTTTAAATACAGATCTCCTTGATCAATACGAAGAAGAATACACTTTACCACCAATGGGACTTAAGATGAAAGATCTTAAGGAAAGTTATAATGTGCAGACCGCATATGATGCTTTGGTCTACTTCAACTATTTGGTTCATAACGAGGAAATCACAACAACGATCGACAAATTAATTGCGGTTTGTGAGAAAGTTATGAATGAAGAATTGTTAAATCTCAATAAGGAATATGCTAAGTATTGTGATCTCACTCATACAGCGTTCAAGCCTTATAAATATCATATGAATGTCTTTACGTATGACGAACTCAAATCAAAATACGTGAAAAAATTTGGCGAAAAGTATCAAGACTTAGAAATAAAAGCAGAGGCATTGGATAAGCAAGGTGTTGATCAAAGAGAAATCCCAGTTACGATCATCAAAGAGATGTTAAAAGCATTAAAAATTAATGATCCGTCAATCGTTCTCTATTTTGCGCCACCTTATTGTCCGCATAATACATTAAAGAATGAAGTAAAAGAAGAAAAAGCAATTAAGGATCAGCTTACACAAATCGTTAAAGACTTTGGAAAAAAGAAAGGTTTAGACTATAAAGTCTTACAGTTCTTCCCTTCTTTATCTGATAGTTCTTACATCAAGATTGATGATTCAGATGAATCAATCAATGCTTTGAAAAACAACTTCCCAATGATGAATAAATTTTATGATCTTCCTATTGAAACCATTAAGAGTCTAAATATTCCTGCTTTAGACTTTGGGGTCTATGGAAAAGATGCTCATAAATGGATGGAACGTGTGAATAAACCATACAGTTTTGAAATTTTACCTGAACTGATATTAGAAGCAGTCCACACGATGCTTTAAAAGACAAGGAGGAATATATGATGTTTGTAAAAGATGGCACGAGTGAATTAAAAAGAGTTCTTGTTTCCAAGCCGGATTATTTAAAGGCGGCTCGAATCAATGAAATTGCTAAACGATGGAATTTAGATCTAGATCTCGAAAAAATGAAGAAGGAACATGAAGCTTTTGTGAAAGCTTATCACGATGCCGGAATCAAAGTAGAATATCTTGAATCTGATCCAGAACGACCAAATTCAGTTTTCTCAAGAGATTTTGGTGGATGTGTCAAAGAAGGCTATGTCTTAGGAAACTTTAAATTACCAATTCGTTATAAAGAACACCGTGATTATAAAAAGAAAATGGCAGAGCTTGGCATTCCTTGTCTAGGTGTTGTCGAAAATGGTTTCTTTGAAGGTGGCGACTTCATGTTCATCAATGAAAAGACTATTGCCATTGGTATGATCGACCGTACTGATGAAGAAGGTTTCAAAGAACTTAAAGCTATTCTTGAACCATTAGGTTATGAATTGATTGGGGTGAAAGCAGATCCTAGATATCTCCATCTGGATATGTGCTTCAACTTAGTTGATGATCACATTGCGGTCTGTTATAAAGATGGTTTACCAGAAAGCTTTATAAAAAGAATGGAAGATTTAGGAATTCAATTTGTCGAAGTTGAAGAAGAAGATATTTTCCATCATGGCTGCAACTTGCAGGCTATTGGGAATCATCGAGTTATATCTCTAGCATCGAATAAAAAAGTGAATAAACGGTTAAGAGAACTCGGTATGGATGTCATTGAATTAGATATCACAGAAATATTAAAAGCAGGCGGGGGACCACATTGTATGACGTTCCCGCTTGAGAGGGGGTAAAAGTCATGAGTTATTTCTTACTAGATGATTATGCCAATATGGAACCTTATTTACCTGGTGAACAGCCAGCAGGAAAGTGGATCAAATTGAATGCCAATGAAAGCATGTTGCCACCATCACCTGCCGTAAAGAAAATCTTTGATGAAGCAGAATACGATGGCATGGGTTTCTATTCTGATCCACACTGTCACAAATTAAGAATTGCGATTGGTGACGTCTATGGCTTTGATGAAAAGAATATCTTTGTCGGAAATGGTGCCGATGAAGTTCTCGCCTTCTGTATGATGAGCTTCTTTAGAAAAGGCATGAAGATTGCTTTTCCAGATATTACTTATGATTTTTATCGGACATATGCCACAACTTATGGCTTAGATTTCAAACAGTTCCCTGTCAATGACGATTTCACGATCAATGTCGACGATTATGTAAACTATGACGGAGATGTCGTTTTGGCGAATCCAAATAATCCGACGGGACTTGCCATTTCAGTTGATGATATCGAAAGAATCGTTAAAAAGAATCCTGAAAGAATGGTCATTATCGATGAAGCTTATATTGACTATGGCGGAGAATCATGTGTTCCACTTGTTAGAAAATATAATAACCTTCTAGTCGTGCAGACTTTCTCAAAGTCACGTGCTTTAGCAGGGGCACGTATTGGTTTTGCAATTGCGAATGAAGATATCATCAGCGATATGAATAAAATAAAATTCGCCTTTAACCCATTTAACATGAGCACGCTTGCAATCGATGCCGGTTCAGCAGCTGCCAGAGATGTCGATTACTGGAAAAAGTGTATCAATGAAGTTCGTCGAACTCGTGATGATTTCAAAAAAGATCTACGCAAGTTAGGCTTTAAAGTTATTGATACAGAGACAAACTTTGTTTTTATCACACATCCAAACTATCGTGCAGAGTATATCTTTGCAGAACTAAGAAAGCGACACATTCTTGTCCGGCATTACAATCAGGAAAGAATAGTCAATTATTTACGTATTACGGTCGGCAGTTTTGATGTCATGTTAAAAGTATTGTATGCCTTAAAAGATATTGTAGGTGATCCTGATGAAAGTACTTATAAGTGACTATGCGAATGCTTTATCACCACATTATCAATTGACGAAGCAAGTGATTGAAAAGATATGTAAAGAGGCTCAAGTCATGATCATCGGTTATGAGGATCATGAATTTGAATCTGCTTTGCAGGAAGCTGAGGTATTGATTACCGCCTATTTACCAATCGACCAAAAATTTCTCAAAAAGGCACCACATTTAAAAGCCATCAGTATCTCAGCTTCTGGTTATTCTAACTGTGACCTTCAGGCTCTTCATGAACGGTCAATCACACTCATGCATATTGTAGAATATTGTTCACGAGAAGTTGCAGAACATGCTTTGTCTTTGATGTTAGCATTGAATCGTCAATTAAAAAGTGATGATACAAATGTACAAAAAGGCCTTTGGCAAGGTGAAGAAGGTCCAGTCAGGACACTTGATCAAGCAAGTGTCACTATTTATGGCTATGGAAGAATTGGCCAGATCACGGCTTCTTTATGTCATGCATTAGGAATGAAAGTTTTAATTGTGGATCCCTATGCGAAAGATTGTCCTTATCCGGTTGTTGATCGATTAGCTGGGGCGCAAAGTGATTTTGTGATCAATCATATGCCATTAAATAAGCATACGACAAACTATTTTAATAAAGAATTTTTTGATCAAATGCATCCGGATGCTTATTTGATCAATGTCGCTCGGGGCG
Organism: uncultured Erysipelotrichaceae bacterium; assembly: GCA_900317015.1. Classification (GTDB taxonomy): domain Bacteria; phylum Bacillota_I; class Bacilli_A; order Erysipelotrichales; family Coprobacillaceae; genus Intestinibaculum. Next base: position 5,005 of record ONFH01000121.1, read on the forward strand.
GCAGTGTTGATGAAGATGCTTTAATTAAAGCTTTAGATCAACATCAAATCGCTGGATGTGGCCTTGATGTTTTGGCTGATGAAGATCCAGAACTCTTGCATCATCCATTATTAGAACGGGACAATGTCATCATTACGCCACATATGGCTTACTATTCAAGAAATAGTGTAAAACGTCTTTTTGAATACTGCGGTCAGTCAGCAGCATTTTATCTCATTCATGATGAACGTTATAAACAATCAGTTGTAAAGGGGGCTTAGGAATGAGTAGTATGTATGAACGTGCAAAAAAAGTATTTTCGCCAGTAGCTGCCAGAGCTACAACTTTAGGTGTTGTGAAAAGTGAAGGGTCTTATCTTTACACCGAAGATGGTCGTAAAGTTTTAGACTTCGCCTCAGGGGTCGCGGTCAATAATTTGGGAGGACGCCATCCTCGTATTGTCAAAGCCATTGAAGACCAGCTACAGACGATGATTCATGTCGGACATAACGTTGTCTACAATGAATCATATGTTGCTTTAGCAGAAAAACTTGTTTCATTAACAGGTGGCGATACGATGGTCTATTTTTCAAATTCGGGCGCTGAGGCCAATGAAGGGGCAATGAAATGTGCAAAATACGTCACACAAAGACCAGGCGTTATTGCTTTCCGTAATTCATTCCATGGTCGTACTTATGCAGCTATGTCAATCACTGGTTCATCAAGCGCTTATCGTAAAAACTATGAGCCATTGATGCCAGCGGTCTATTTTGTCGATTATCCTCACGCTTATACAAAAGAGGAAGAAGAAGCGGCCGTTGCCAGAACGATGCAGGAAATAACGGATGTCTTTGAAACACAGATTGAACCTACTTCTGTAGCTTGTATGATCTTAGAACCCGTTCAGGGTGAAGGTGGATATATCGTTCCCCCAGCTGGATTCTTAAAGAAGTTACGTGAAGTCTGTGATCAGTACGGTATTCTTTTAATTTTTGATGAAGTTCAGTCTGGTATGGGGCGTACAGGAACCCTTTATGCCCATGAACAGTTTGGCGTAAGACCTGATCTTATGACAAGTGCGAAAGCTCTAGGCGGGGGCATTCCACTTTCTGCCATCATTGGTAAAAAAGAGATCATGAGTCAGTGGCTTCCAGGTGCACATGGCGGAACGTTTGGTGGAAACCCATTAGCCTGTGCAGCAGCCCTTGAGACACTTAAAGTCATTGAAGACGAGCATTTATTGGATAACTGTAAGCAGATGGGTGTTTACTTTAAAGAACAGCTTATGCACTTAAAAGAAACAAAGAAGGGAATTGTCGATGTTCGTGGACTTGGTCTCATGATCGGGATGGAACTTGAAAATGGTGACCTAGTGAAAAAAATCCGCATGAAAGCCCTCGAAAAGAATGTTCTATTATTAGAGTGTGGCCGTCATCATCAGGTCATTCGATTTATTGCCCCATTAAATGTTTCGAAAGCAGAAATTGATGAATGTATCCATGTTTTAGATGAATGTTTTGACGAGGTGGCTTATGAATAAATTTACTTATAGAATGCCTATGACGGTTTATTTCGACGAACCGGTCAAGGAGACTTTAACAAAAGAATTAAAAGATGTCGGAGACCATATTCTTTTCGCTTATGGTGGAGGTTCTATTAAAAAGAATGGCATTTATAATGTCATGACGGGAATCCTTCGTGGACTAGGAAAGACGATCACTGAATTTTCTGGTATCATGCCAAATCCAACCTATGCAAAAGTGCAGGAAGGGGCAAAGCTGTGCAAAGAAAATGATATTGATTTCATTTTAGCCGTCGGTGGTGGATCAGTCTTTGACTGCGTGAAGATCGTCTCTCTTCAAGCAAAAATGAGTGAAGATATCTGGGATGCTCAGATGGCTCATCAGGAGATGCCGGAAGGAATTCCTTTTGGTGCCGTTGTCACGCTTGCAGGAACTGGTTCAGAAATGAATAATATTGCGATCATTACCAATGAAGAAAAGAAGATCAAAGGCCCACTGGCCGGAAGTTATGCAACTTTCGCTTTAGAAAATGTCTCATATACATTATCAGTTCCGATGAAGCAAGTTGTTTCTGGAGCTTTTGATACATTCTCTCATGCGATGGAAACCTATTTTGGAAAAAATAAAAATGTCTCTGATGATCTGGCCATTGGAATCATGAAAAACACTGTTAGAAATATGCGTTTGTTAACTTATAAACCAGAAGATTATGCAGTCAGAAGTGAACTGATCTGGGATTCCGCAATGGCTGAAAATGGTATTCTCAAATTAGGTAAAGTGACAGATTTCCAGATCCATCAGATCGAACATCAGTTAGGCGCATATACAGATTGTAATCATGGGGCTGGTCTAGCGGTCATTACACCACACTTTTATGATCATCTTTATCTTTATAATGTGTCTGCCTTTGCAAAATTTGGACGTGAAGTCTTTGAACTAGAAGGACTTGATGTCGATGTCGCACAAAAGAGCGTAGAAGCCTTAGCTGAATTCATTAAGGCCATGGGCTTACCAACGACGTTTAAAGAAATGGGAATTACGGATCGTAAGATTTTAAGAGCTGTCGCCGACACATGTAATATCATGCCAGGATGCGCTAAACAGATGAGTCGCGACGAGATTTATGAGATCCTTCTTGAATGTTTGTAAAAAATTTGATTTTACTTGTCATGGCATAAAAAAGCTTTCAAAATAGAGATGGGTGATCTCTATGAAGAAAGCTTTTTTAATTTTTACATTAATAATGATGTTGATCGTGCCAGTCCATGCCTCATCGAATGTTCCGGCGTTAAAAGTTAAAAACGGCAAGCTGGTCAATGCCAAAGGAAAAGTTGTTCAATTAAAAGGAATCAGTACCCATGGTATAAATTGGTTTCCTCGATATGTGAATCAAAGTACCTTTAATGATCTCAAAAAAAATAAATGTGATGTCGTACGTTTAGCAATGTATACGAACGAATACAATGGTTATACTTCTGGGGGCTCTAAGAGTAAACTTCTTAAACTAATTGATCAAGGAGTGTCTTATGCAAAGAAATCACATATGTATGTGATTATTGACTGGCATATTTTAAGTGATGGAAATCCACTGACACATCTTAAAGAGTCCAAACAGTTCTTCAGTAAAGTTTCAAAGAAATATAAACGTGTGCCAAATGTTCTCTACGAAATTTGTAACGAACCAAACAACACATCGTGGTCCAACGTAAAATCATATGCGAAAAAAGTCATTCCCGTCATTCGCAAAAATACGAATGCGCCTATTATCATTGGGACAACGACTTGGTCACAGGATGTTGATCAGGCAGTCAACTCACCAGTTAAAGGTAAGAATCTGCTTTATGCTTTTCATTTTTACGCTGGAACCCATCATCAGGACTTACGAAACAAATTGATTCAAGCGATGAAAAAGAAACTGCCAGTCTTTGTCAGTGAGTATGGTATCGTCAATGCTGATGGAAATGGGAAGGTGAATAAAAAGGAAGCAAATGCATGGGCTAGAGTCATGGATCGTTATAAGCTCTCAAGCTGCATGTGGAATCTTTCCAATAAAAACGAATCTTCAAGTGTTTTGAAAGCCAATTGTCAGAAGCTTTCAGGTTTCAAAACAAGTGATCTCACAGTTTCGGGGAAATGGTTAAAGAACTATTTAACAAAATAAGTGAAATGATAAAGTCAATCTAAAATAGCAGTTAAGAAGGCAGCAAACTTGATCGCAGCTGAGTTCCTTCCCTAACTGCTATTTTTTTGCGGAATGTTTGAAGATCCATAAAAAAAGGGAAAGTCAGTTATTTTGACTTTCCAGGGGTTAAAGAACGATACACGGATCTTGTCGCTGGCATTTGCGATATGATTAATCCAGCAATGACGATACATATACCAATGCATTTATTAGGTGAAAAGATTCCATAAAACGCATAATCGAAGATCATTCCGCTAATAATCTGCGTCGTGAATGTCGTTAAGGTCAGCGCCACAGGAGGGATTCTTGATACAAGGATGTTTAACAAGAATACATTAATAATACTGAGGGATCCTCCGAACAAGATGATTGGAGACGCTGTAAGTTTAGCCACATTAATATGTGGCGTTAGTGATATGCCGTAGAAAATAAATACTATTATAGAAGAAATGAGTCCTGTGAAATAATTCATGAATGTGCTAGTACTAGCACTTGTATACTTTGTGAAATAACCATTGACTTGACGCGATAATACAATGGTTGCCCCACTTAATATTGATAAAACAATGGCAATCACGCAAACATCACTCCTATTCCGACAATCACTACACAAAGACCAATGATCTTTTGTAAAGAGATTCGTTGTTGTTTTGCTCCTAGCAGACCATAGTGTTCTAGAATAAATGACACTGCCATCTGGCCGCCTAATGATAATGCAGTGAGCGAAGCGGCGCCAACTTTTGAAACAGAGACTACGCTAAAGAGGGTCGTTAAAACGCCAATCACACCACCGCTATAGGCTAATATTGGAATGCCAGATTTAATCGTAAGTTTTTCATGCCGAACCATTAAGACAAGGATCACCGCTAATAATCCAGTCAAATGGATCACAACTAGGGAAAGGAACGTCCCAGTTACGGCAGATAGCTTACCATTTAAAATATTCATAAGTGACACTGTCATACCACATATAGTTGCTAAAAGTATTTCCATCTTCTCACCTCGGCCTTATTGTACTTAAAACATGAAATTTAAAACACGACATATGTCATATTGTAAGCCCATACATTACATAGATTTATGAATCTTTTCTTGTAAAAATAAGATGCATATTGATTGTAATCAAATAGGACATATGTCATATTGTAGATGGTGATTCCTATGAAAAATTATTTAGAAGTCCTTGAAAAAGAGGATATAATTTCGCAAGAAAACTTTGATTGTTTAGAGTTCGTTCATTTTGAAAAGAACGATCGCCTCTTAACGGAAGGTGAAGATCTAGAATATGTCTACATATTATTAAAAGGGAGAATTCAGACCGTGCATTCGACAAACAATGGGGCGATGAACTTGAATGCGATCTCAAAACCCATCAGCGTCTATGGCCAGGTCGAATTCATGAATGGTCAGCCGGTCAATCATGATGTCATTGCCCTTTCACCATGTTTATGTCTACGATTTGATGTAGAAAAATATGGCAGTCGTTTTATGAATGATGTCGTGTTCATGAGATACGTCGCAAGAAGCTTAGCAAATATTAGCTACAATCTTGCCAATAATGCGGCTATCTCCTTAAACTTCCCTGTCGAAAATCGCTTGGCTTCCTATTTTATGTTAGCGGAACAAAATGGCATCGTTCAGGATAATTTCGTGCAAGTTGCTCAGATGATCGGTTCTTCCTATCGTCAGGTCCAAAGGGTCCTAAAGAACTTTATTGAAGAAGGCTATATCGTGAAAGTGAAGAGAGGCGTCTATCAAATAAAAAATCCAGATGCTTTAAAAGATCTGGACAAGGAAAGCTATCGATTTATAGGATAGCAATAATGAAGGCATAAACGATCGCTGCAATGATGTCACTCAAATAATGAAGATTTCCTAATAATCTTGAAAGAGCGACAAAACAGGCAAAGACGATTGTTAAAATGCCTAAATACACATTCAGCTGACAAAACATAAAAGCAATGATAAAAGCACTGGCGCTATGACGTGAAGGAAACGACTTTCCCTTCTTATGAGGTTCGATTGGCTCAATCGGATACGTATCATAAGGACGGGGACGATCAATGACCTTACGAAACAGCGTGACCGTGGCAAAGACAATAAGAGGCTTGATCGTCGCTTCAATAAGAAAATGATTATGGGTCATAAAAAGATAAATAAGAAGCAAAGGATACATGACATAGAAAGGATAAGTCGAATAATGGACTAAAAATAACAGTGCCTTCCGATAATGAGCATGTGTCTTCATATAGCGATTAAGATTCAAATAAAGTGTTTTCATGCCCCTAGTATAACACAATTGCTTTTTGAGATGAACTATACTAAAATGAGAGCGTAAAAATGAAGGAGTGATATAAGAATGGCTTTAACAGCAGGAATCGTCGGTCTACCAAACGTTGGTAAATCAACATTATTTAACGCAATCACTAATGCGCAGGTTGAAGCAGCAAACTATCCTTTTGCGACTATTGATCCTAACGTCGGTGTCGTAGAAGTACCAGATCATCGTTTAGATGACTTAGTTAAATTATTCAAACCAAAGCGAACAATTCATACAACATTTGAATTTACAGATATTGCCGGACTTGTCAAAGGAGCTTCACGTGGTGAAGGTCTTGGTAATAAGTTCTTGGCCAATATTCGTGAAACAAATGCCATCGTGGAAGTTGTAAGATGCTTCAGAGACAAAGACATTACTCATGTCGATGGAAGTGTCGATCCAGTACGAGATGTCGAAACGATCAATCTTGAATTGATTTTTGCAGACTTAGAAACATGTGAAAAACGTATTGGAAAAATTGAAAAGAAAGCCCAGAGCGGTGATAAGGAAGCAAAAGAAGAATTAGACGTTTTAAAGAAGATCAAAGACGTCTTAGAAAACAACCAGCCAGTTCGTTCCTTAGAATTCACTAAGGAAGAAATGGTATGGGTCAAACAGTATAACTTCTTAACAGCTAAACCTATTATTTATGTCGCTAATGTTGGCGAAGAAGATATCGAAGATCCAACAAGCAACCCTTACTATAATCAGTTAGTAGAATACGTCAAAAAAGAAGGGGCTGACGTCGTTCCAATCTGTGCTCAGATCGAAGAAGAACTCGCAGCTCTTGATGACGAAGATAAACAGGTCTTCATGGATGATTTAGGAATCAAAGAAAGCGGCCTTGATAAATTGATCAAGGAAACATACGCTTTACTTAACTTAAAGACATTCTTCACTGTTGGGCCTGATGAATGTCGTGCCTGGACATTTACTGATGGTATGACAGCTCCAGAAATGGCTGGCATCATCCACAGCGACTTTCAGCGTGGTTTCATCAGAGCAGAAACTTACAGCTATGATGATATGATGAAGTATGGCAGTGAAGCAGCTTTAAGAGAAGCCGGTAAGATTCGTCAGGAAGGCAAAACTTATCAAGGCGTTGATGGCGACATCATGTTCTTTAAGTTCAACGTATAATGAAAACTAAAAAGATCGTCCTAAGGATTATCTTTATTGTCGCTTTATGTGTCTTTATCTATAGTGGGGCTAACCTTGGCTACACTTATTATAAGTACTATAAGGTCAACAAAGATAATAAGGACCTTGTCAAAAAGGTCGTCAAGGAATCCAAAAATCCTAAAAAATCTAAGAAGAATTTAACGGTTGCATATAATGCGAATGCTTTAAAGAGAAAGATTGATTTTAAAACATTAAAATCAATTAACAAAGATATCATTGGCTGGGTCTACATTCCCAATACGGCAATTGATTATGCCATCTTAAAAGGAAACAATAATGATCAGTATCTGCATCATAACTATTATAAGAAGTATTCCTTTGCCGGAAGTATTTTTATTGATCACATCAATAAACGTGACTTCACTGATGACAATACTATCCTTTATGGACATAATATGAAAAATGGATCGATGTTTGCCGGATTAAAACAATTCACGACACAATCCTATATGGATCAACATCCTTATGTTTATATCTATCTGCCAAATGGAGCCATTAATGTTTATAGCATTTTCTCTACAAATGTTTATTATGCAACGAGTAAAATGTATTCCAAGGGCAACGATTATCAAACATATGTCAAAAAGATTCTAAGTACCTCTCTTGCAAAAAGAGATGTCGATGAAAAGAAGCAGGCGCCATTAGTCATGTTATCAACATGTTCAGCAGCACACAGTGTCCGTCGAACTGTCGTCTATGGTCGACTCAATGAAACATTAAAGTAAAAAGGGCTGAAATTCAGCTCTTTTATTGTGCCTTCTTTACAAGAAAATACGATTCTGCTTTTAGAATGAATCCATGCGGAACGACTAAACTTGTAGACATAAATTTAATATCTTCATTCACTCTCGACTTGATCTTAGAAATTTGATATGTCACCTTCATATTTTTGATAGACTAATTCTTTCTAAAAAAATAGAGAACCATTATAATGAGTTAAGATATTACTTTAATAATAATACAAGGAGGTTTAAAAAAGGAATGAAAAAAGCATGGTGGAAAGAAGCAGTCGTCTATCAGATCTACCCACGCAGTTTTGCGGACAGCAATGGTGATGGAATCGGTGACTTAAGAGGAATCATTGAACATTTAGATTACTTAGAAAACTTAGGTGTGGATGTCATCTGGCTTTCACCAGTCTATGCCTCACCAAATGCCGATAATGGATATGATATCAGTGATTACTATGCCATTATGGAAGACTTCGGAAATATGGATGATTTTGATGAACTTTTACAGAAGGCTCATGAACATCATTTAAAGATCGTGATGGACCTCGTCGCCAACCACACAAGTGACGAACATCAGTGGTTCATCAATTCTAAAAAATCAAAAGATAACCCTTATCATGATTACTACATCTGGAAAGATCAGCCAAATAACTGGGGCTCTGTCTTTGGCGGCAGTGCATGGCAGTATGATGAAAACTTAAATCAGTACTACTTACATAACTTTGCCATTAAACAGCCAGATCTGAACTGGGAAAATCCAAAGGTCAGAGAAGGCATCTATAAGATGATGAAATGGTGGTGTGATAAAGGAATCGATGGTTTCAGAATGGATGTCATTTCGATGATCTCAAAAGATCAGTCATTCCCTGATGGACCAGTTCCTGAAGGTTCAGAATATGGTGATGGCACACCTTATGTTGTCGATGGACCACGTATTCATGAATTCTTACAGGAAATGAATCATGAAGTTCTATCAAAGTATGACTTATTCACCGTCGGTGAAGCACCAGGGATCCCAGTGGATCGTGCTTTAAAATACGTCGATGGCGACCGTCATGAATTAGAAATGCTTTTCACATTTGATCATGTCTCACTCGACGGTGGAGAATATGGCAAATGGAGTGACAAACGTACGGATCTTGTCGATTTGAAGAAGACATTAATGAAGTGGATCAAAGCATGTGAAAAGAATGCCTGGAATTCTTTATACTTAGATAACCATGACCAGCCAAGAGCTGTCTCTCGTTTTGGCGATGATCGTGAAGAGTATCGAGAAATGAGTGCCAAATGTCTTGCTTTGACATTGCATATGATGCGAGGAACCCCTTATGTATATCAGGGTGAAGAATTAGGCATGACCAATTATCAGTTTACATCCATCGATGAATGCCGTGATATTGAAGAAATCAATACATATAAAGATCTTGTCGATGATCGTCATATTTATACAGGTGAACAAATGCTTCGCTATATTTCTTCAAAAGGTCGTGACAATGCGCGTACCCCAATGCAATGGAATGATCATGACCAAGCCGGCTTTAGCAGTGGAACACCATGGATCAATGTGAATCCAAACTACAAAACGATCAACGCAGCCGCACAGGTCGATGATGAAAACTCCATTTATAATTTCTATAAAGAACTGATCAAGTTACGTCATACATATGATGTGATCGTTTATGGTGATATGGAATTACTTGAACCAGATTCTCATGAATTATTTGCTTTTACAAGAACTTTAGGTGATCAGACTTTAACCGTTTTAGCAAACTGGACAGATCATGAAGTCACTCATAATATTCCTGTTTCTGGACAGATTTTGATTGCCAACGACGAAGAACTCATTCCTCATAAACTAAAGCCATATCAGGCCATTGCACTTATTTCAAATAAGTAGTAATGTGTTAGAAAACAAATATGAAAGTCAGGTGAAGGTCATGGACAAACGCTTTAAATACTTTAATATCCCCTATAAAGAACTGAAAGAGACACAGAAAGAATTTCATCAATTTGATCAAATCGGTAAAATTATGCGTCTTGATCTTGGACAACTATGTTCTAGTTTATTTAAGAATGGTATTGTCAAATTTGCGGCAGCGCAAGGCCTTCGCCTTTCTATGCGTCTTAAAAAAGATGAGATGCTTGAACGATTTAGAGAATATTTAGCAGATCCACAAACGATTCGGGAGCCACTGTTTTACATGTCTGATCTTTGTTATAAAACATTAATAGAGAAGGTTTTCAATCAAGATGATGATCAATTGTTAAATGCGGCTGAGTGGTTCGCCCTTTCACAACTAGAAAAGGTGCATTTGTGTCAATGGATCTCACATGAGTTTTACATCTTCGACACAACACGTTTATCAATCATCAAACAGATCATGAATGAGCCTAACTTTAATGAGAAGCGACAGAAATATTCATTTATGCGAGGTCTGTTAAACTATGTAGATATGGTCTTTGAAATCATTGATGAGGATCATCTATATTCCATTTATAAACAGAAATTCCCTGTATCTAAAGAAGAGTTCTTTACTCTTTATAATGACATAAAGACGCCTTCGATGATCTACCATGTAGAGACTCACGAGTTTATCTCAAATCATTTAACAAAACAGGACATTGAAAAAGTTCGTAGTGAATATCGATCACATGTCTTTTCATTAATTGATGTGAAGGAGATCGAAGACTATATAAACTATGGTTATCCACAAAATGAACATTATGACTATTTATGCTTGTATCTTCTGACTGTCTTAGATGAAGATCCACTAGTCATTCTTGACTATGTTCGTTCACTTTATTTAACAGTGGCAAGTGGTCATGACCTTGTTAATTATATGAATGCTTTTGTAGAGAAATTCAAGTATCCTGAAAACAAAGAAATGGGCGTTGTGGTTTTATGTATCTTATTAAGAGTCCTGGAATGTTATGCCTACACACGAAGCTTTGAATCTCATGGACAATCGATCATGGATATATTGAAATCTAATCCGACTCTTGCTTATAGCATCTCAAGTAAAAATGAGAAAGTGAATCAGTTTATCCTTGACTATCGTGAAGAATTAGAAGCGTCGGGATATGAAATTACTGATAAGCCTCAGCTTATGATGAAGATCAAGACTTTTGAAAAAGATGCAGATGATAAAAATTTTGATTTTACGTCTTATAAGGCGGTAAACTAAAGGTAAGCTTTGTGCTTATCTTTTTTTGTAGATTGTTATTTGTGATGCTTTTATATCAGGCACACAAAAAGTCGAAAAGTTCAGAAAGAAATGGTAAACTAAAGACATGAAAGAAGGGTGACTATGAATTATAGTGCAATCGTATTATGTGCTGGCAGCGGCACACGTACCGGCCTCAAATATAATAAGATGTTTTACCGTCTTCAAGATCAGACGGTCTATGAAAAAACGATGCACATCTTTTTAAGCGATGAAAGATGCAAGCAGGTCGTTGTCGTGACGAAAGAACAAGAACAAAAAGACTTTGCCAATTTGATCCATGATGAGCGTATCGTGTTTACGATTGGTGGTAAAGAACGTCAAGATTCTGTCTATGAAGGTCTTAAAAAAGTCACTGAGGATCATGTCCTCATTCATGATGGAGCGAGACCTTATTTAAGTAAAGACGTAATCGATCGAATCTTAGTAGGATTAGAAGAACATGATGCCATTTTACCAATGGTCAAATGTAAGGATACGATCAAGCGCGTCATTAATAATAAAGTGATTGAAACATTAAAACGTGAAGAGCTCTATCAGGCACAGACCCCTCAATCTTTCCAAACAGATCTCATTAAAAAAGCTTACCAAAAGGCTATTGAAACAAATGCGAACGTCACTGATGATGCTTCTTGTGTAGAACTGCTTGGCGGTGAGGTCTATATTGTGGAAGGCGACTATAATAATATAAAAATAACGACAAAAGAGGATCTCAAATAAAAGGAGAGAAAAAATGAGTGAATTGATACCATCATCAGAAGAGTTAAGAAGTGAAGTCGAAGAATATTATAGTGATACGAACTTAGGCTTTAAGCTCAAAGATTTTCATGAGCTTTATGAAGAAGCCAATGAAAATACCTTAATTCAAGTGGCAAGCCATTATGACCTTTCACTAAAAGGATTGACCTTTGAAGAAGCGGAAAAGACTTTACTAGATGTTCTACTTGAGAAAGAGAATATGAAAAAGGCTTTATTAAGATGTAATAAAGGCGTGCTTGATGCCCTTCAAGATATCAATCAAAACGATGAAGCAGAATTAAACTGTGCCCAGGTCTATACCTTATCCAGCTTATCAAAAGACGGTTATGGTCGTTTCGATTACTTTGAAGAGTATTGCATCGATGCAGCAACCTTAGAAGGCTTGTGTGCCTTGATCGATGATCAAGAATTTAGAAAGGTGTGGGAAAAGGCCTCTTATACTTACGCACTTGTTCACTATGCCTTATTACTTTATGGCGTTCTTGATGAAGATGTTTTACATGTCATGTATGAAGAAAAATGGCATGGTTCGACCATTGAAGAAATGAACAAAATGTGGAAGCTTGTTGAAGACAATGATATTGTTCATAACGAAGAGGAACATAAGTATTATCTTGCTTCAATCTTATGGATGCCAAACTATGATGAAGTGCAGGAACTTCAGAAAAAGTATGAAAGGGATCTATTAACAGTCGAAGATGTCGAAGACTATTTGAATTACGGTTTCCCTTATTCAAAAGTCTCTTACCAGGATTTATTAGGTTACCTGGCTCATTATTTTGTCGATGAAATGCCATCAAGAAATTATGAACGTGTCGTGGATCTCTTTCATTTAGCAAGATCCGGTGGTGACCTTGATGGATATGTGGAAGAATACATGACAAAGATCAGCGACTTTGTTGGTGGAGCACCACTTTCACCAATAACACGTTCAGAAGTGACGACATATATCTATAACTGTGCCGGTGAAACACGCATGGGAATCTTAAATGGTCACTATTTAGATGATACGATCGATCAAAATAGCACTTTAGAAGGATTAGTGAATCTAATAAGAAACCATCCCGAAGATCTGATGAAACATATGCCAGAAAATCTGCCAGCGGAGTTAGAAGAAGCCTTTGAACAGCTGATGGAAAGTTTAGGCGAAGAAGAATTTGATGATTCAGACGATAGTGATGATGATCTTGTCAATTAATGAAAAAACTTGGATTTATCATTGCATTCGGTATGAACTGAATGTATAATGGACGAGCATGTAAAGAAATTTACTGCCTGTTTATTCGAAAGAATAAACCGTATAGACCAAAGGAGGTAAAAATAAATGAACAAGTATGAAATTATGATGATCTTCAAACCTGACTTTGAAGAAGAAGCAAGAACTGCTCTTTTAGAAAACTATAAGGGTATCTTAACAGCTAATAACGAAGGTGTTGTAGACAACGTCAGCGAAGAAATGGGCTTAAGAGATTTAGCTTATGAAATCAAAGACTACACTAAAGGTTACTATGTTGTCATCGATACTCACACTTCACCAGCAAACATTGCAGAATTCGAACGTTTAGCTCGAATCAACGGTAATGTATTACGTCATTTAACATTACGTCGTAACTAAGAGGTGAAATGCGATGATTAATCGTGTTGTGCTTGTCGGCAGAATGACAAGAGATCCTGAATTAAATCGTACCGCTGGAGGAAATACGTTAACACGTTTTACTTTAGCATTAGATCGTAACTACCGTTCTAATGACGGCAGTCAAAGTGCTGACTTTATTCCATGCGTCTGCTGGAATAAGACAGCTGAAAATGTGGCACAGTACTGTGGTAAAGGATCATTAGTAGGTGTTGAAGGTCGTATCCGTTCAAACTCTTTTACAACAAGAGATGGACAGAAAGCGACACGTATTGAAGTACAGGCTGACAGTGTTCAGTTCCTGGAAACAAGAGCTGCTAGAGAAAGATATCAGCAGTCACAACAGAACAGAGTGTCTGATGATAACTTCTATGGCGGAAATAATAGCTATAACAATAACAACAGTTATGGTAATAACAGCTATGGTAATAATAGCGGTTATAGCAACAATAATTAT
>ONFH01000099.1 GCA_900317015.1 uncultured Erysipelotrichaceae bacterium
TGTTAAAGATTTCATCCATAGCTTTCTTGTCTTTGACGTCAGCCTCATAATGATGAATGCTTGTATTTGTTAATTTTTCTACACGATGAATTGCTTCCTCACAGGAATTGGAATAATTGTCGACGATGACAACTTCATGTCCTGCTTCGATTAAGGAAACAGCTGTATGTGAACCGATAAAGCCGGCTCCGCCTGCTAGTAATACTCTCATAAGATCCTCCTAAATATTTACGAATTCTTGTCGTTCTTGATTTGACAACTTCATTATAGTCTAAAGTAAATATTTATCAATAAAGAAAGTGAAAATTAACTGATTATTTTTATTGATGTATGGAATGTAATCGCTTATATGCAAGCAACAGGAAAGAAGAGGACACTTTTATTAAAGATGAAAATCAGACAAATTCATCAATAGTAAAACGTTTTCAATAAAATTAAGTAAAAAATAACTAAAAGTACTTGATAAATATTTACTGATGGCTATAATGGAAAGCGTAGGAGGAACAAGAGATGAACCAGACAATCAATGAATTAGTGAAATATGCATTAAAAGAACACCTGATTGGAGAAGATGAAGTTGACTACAGCGTCAATCTATTATTGGATCTTCTTCATTTAAATGAATTTACAAAGGAAGACGTGAAGGAGAGAGCATTAGTGGAGATCTTAAAGGATCTATTAGACTATGCCTGTGAAAAGGGGTTATGTGAAGATTCCGTTACAGCCCGTGATCTCTTTGATACAAAGATCATGAACTGCTTTATGCCACGTCCTCATGAAGTCATTACGACCTTTAACAATGAATATCAAAACTCACCAAAGGAAGCGACAGATTATTTCTATCATTTATCGATTGCTTCTAACTATATTAGAAAAGACCGCATTGAAAAGAACATTCGTTATTTTGCGGATAATCAATATGGCGGTGTAGAAATTACGATCAACTTATCTAAGCCGGAGAAGGATCCAAAAGCCATTGCAGCAGCCCGTACGATGAAACAGTCAAGTTATCCAAAATGCTTATTATGTAAAGAAAACGTGGGCTTTGCCGGTAGCTTGACGCATCCAGCAAGAGAGACTCATCGTATTATTCCTTTAGACTTATCAAACAAACGTTACTATATGCAGTATTCCCCATATGTTTACTACAATGAACATTGTATTGTCTTTAATGAAGACCATGTGCCAATGAAGATCGATCATGAAACATTTGCCCATTTAATGGACTTCATTACCAAGTTCCCACATTATACATTAGGTTCGAATGCCGACTTACCAATCGTTGGTGGTTCCATTTTGACCCATGACCATTATCAGGGCGGGGCTTACCATTTCCCAATCCAGGATGCGAAAGTCTTAGCGTCTTATGATCTTGAAGATGCCAAGTTAGATCTCATCAACTGGCCTTTAACGACATTACGTTTAACAGGTGACTCCTCTAAAGCTCTGATCAAGTGGGCAGATGTGATCTTAGAAAAATGGATCGATTATGATGATCCAGACTTAGACATCTTAAGTCACACGAATGGCGTCCGTCATAATACGATCACGCCAATTGCAAGAAGAAGCGGTGATTCCTATCAGTTAGACTTAGTCTTAAGAAATAACCGTACGACCGATGAATATCCATTAGGGATCTTCCATCCACATGCCGAAAACCATCATATCAAGAAAGAAAATATTGGTTTGATCGAAGTCATGGGCTTAGCTATCTTACCAGCCAGATTAAAGACTGAGTTAGCTTTACTAAAAGACTGCTTACTAGGTCAAGAAGACATCAATGCTCATGAATGTCTAGAAAAACATAAAGACTGGTATGAATACCTTAAGACATTCGATTATAATGAAGATACGATCGATGACTTTATGAAAAAAGCCTTAGCTGAGAAGTTTACCAATGTCTTAGAAAATGCCGGTGTTTATAAGATGAATGAACAGGGCATTGCTGGAGTCAAGAAATTTATTGAAGAAATTACAAAATAATAAAACATTAAGGAGAACAACATGAACACAAAAACATTTTTAGAACAGTTAGAAAACAGAGCTTACGATGAACTATTAGTCGATCTTTATGAAGATGCAAGCTTATTAGATTACCAGTATCAAAGATATGCCGAAGCCTGCAAGAAGTTTATTGAATTATACGGTGAAGGCGACTTCGAACTGTACAGTGCGGCTGGCCGTAGTGAAGTCGGCGGTAACCACACGGATCACCAGCATGGCCGTGTCTGCGCTGCTTCCATCAACTTAGATGCCATCGGTTTTGTCAGAAGACAAGAAGGAACGATCAAAGTCGTTTCTGATGCATTCGATATTCCAGAAATTGCTTTAGATGATTTAACAAAGAAAGATGACGAAGAAGGCACATCCGCTGCTTTGATTCGTGGTGTCGTTTCTAAATTAAAAGAATTAGGTTACAAGATCGGCGGTTTTGAAGCCTTCATTACCTCTGATGTTTTAGTCGGTGCTGGTTTATCATCAAGTGCTGCCTTTGAAGATATCATTGGTACGATCATTGATGGTCTTTACAATGATATGAAGATCGATATGGTCACGATTGCCAAAGTTGGCCAGTATGCCGAAAATGTATACTTCGGCAAACCTTGTGGCTTAATGGATCAGTGCGCTTGCGCTGTTGGCGGCTTGATTGCGATCGACTTCAAGGATCCAGAAGCGCCAGTCGTTCATCCTGTAGATGTCGACTTCGGTGAATTTGGGTATAGCTTATGTATCTTAGATGCCAAAGGCTCTCATGCCAACTTAACACCAGAATATGCAGCTATCCCAACAGAAATGAAAGAAGTGGCTTCCTTCTTTGGTAAAGACGTCTTACGTGAAGTCAGTAAGCAGGATGTACTTGATCATATGAATGAGATCCGAGTTCAGTTTGGTGATCGTGCATTCTTACGTGCTTATCATTTCTTCAATGAAAATGATCGTGTTCCTCATTTAGTAGATGCTTTAGAAGCGCATGATGTCGATACATTCTTAAAGCTCATTAAAGAATCTGGCGATTCAAGCTATAAAGTTTTGCAGAACGTTTATCCATCAAGTGATCCTAAGAACCAGTCCTTATCAATTGCTTTAACATTAACAGAAGAGATCTTAGGTGATCATGGTGTCTGCCGTGTTCATGGCGGTGGCTTCGCTGGTACGATCCAGGCTTTCGTCAAAGATGACTTCGTAGGAGAATACAAGAAAGAAATCGAAAAATACTTTGGTGAAGGCAGCTGTCATGTCTTGAAAATCAGAAAGTATGGCGGTAAAAAAGTTTTAGCATAGTTTCTCACAATTGATCCCTCTATTTAGGCATGCTTCGGCATGTCTTTTTTGATGCTTTATACGATATTTTTTATTTGTCCAAAAATAAAGGAAAAGTCTAAATATGTATCTCAAAATTTACGATATAAACTTTTTATATGGACAAATTCTAGAAAATAGGATTATAATGTATGCAAAATTAAAGAGAATTTGAAATCTATAATTTTTAGCTTCGCTGTATTCCTAAGTTGATATATGATAAAATCTTATTGATATGATAAGATATAATCGTAGCAGAGGAGGAATACGAAATGAAGAAAATTGCAATTATTGCCACTGGGGGTACGATCGCTGGTCGTGGCGCCTCAGGTATGACGACGAACTATAAGGCAGGACGTATTCCTGTCAGTGAGATCTTAAGATCCATTCCCGATGTGTCTGATCGTTTTAAGATTTCTTTATATTCATTAATGTCCATCGACTCGAATGAAATGGGACTCAATCAATGGGTACTCTTGAAGAAGACGATTGAAGATATCGTTGCGTCTTCAGCGGTCGATGGTGTCGTCATCACCCATGGAACCGATACGATTGAAGAGACGGCCTACTTTTTGACCTTAACATTGCATACGGAAAAGCCAGTTGTTTTAACCGGGGCGATGCGTCCCGCTACAGCAGCGAGTGCCGATGGACCGTTTAACTTATATCAAGCCATCTGTTTAGCTGGTTCATCCAAAGCCGTGGGACAAGGGGTCTTAGCTTTATTTTCAAGTACGATCTATTCTGGTCGAGATATTCAGAAGATCTCTAACTATAAGATCGATGCCTTTGATAAAGCCAATACCGCTTTAGGTTTTATGAAAGATGATGAGGTCTATTTCAATACGACCCAGAATAAGAAGCATACGACGGGAAGTCTCTTTTCGACGATGCCTTTAGATCATTTGCCAGAAGTGGATATCATCAGTTACTTTGCCGGCGCAAGAGCCTCACTCCTTGATACGGGAGCAAAGGGCATCGTCATCATGGGCAGCGGCATGGGCAATTATTCGAAGGCCTGGTATGAAGAGATGAAGATCTTACATCAAAAAGGTGTGTATTTTGTACGAGCCTCACGAGTTTTAGACGGGATCGTTTTTGGCGATGATGTCTTTGATCCGGACCACATCTGCATCAATGCCTTCACACTTTCAGCCCATAAATCCCGCATTTTATTGATGCTTTCTTTGGCTTATACGAAAAATTTGGAAAAGATTCAGGAAATCTTTACAGAGTATTAAACTTATTATCGTAATAAAATATTATTGACAATTCGCTGGCGTGAGAGTATTCTGTATACATACGAGGGGGGATACACATATGGCTGATTTCTTAAGCAATGTCACACAGTACCTACCGCAGTTCTGGGCGGCATTCCTGGTCACGCTTCGTCTTGCAATCGTCTCATTGATCTTTGCAACGATCGTTGGCATTATCTGCGGCCTGATCAATACTTCAAAATCCAAGAATCCGATTCTTGTGATTCTTAGAGCTATTGTGAAAATCTACATTGAAATTATTCGAGGGACACCAATGCTGGTGCAGATCTTGATCATCTACTTCGGGATCTCACAGGTGCTAAGACCATTTGGCTTTAGCTGGAACAAGTTAGGCGGCATCTTTACCGCAGGTGTCGTTGTCTTAACGATCAACGCTGGGGCTTATATGGCTGAGATCATCCGTGCCGGAATCGAAGCTGTCGATAAAGGACAGATCGAAGCGGCCAGATCACTTGGCTTAAGTTACTTTCAAACGATGAGCAAAATCGTCTTACCGCAGGCGATCCGTACAATGCTTCCAAGTATTGTCAACCAGTTCATCATTTCTATTAAGGATACATCATTGATGTCAACGGTCGGTCTACCAGAGTTAACAAACACTGGGAAAACGATCGCCGCTGTCTGGACAAGCCAGACGATGAACTTATATTGTTTTATGGCTTTATATTATTTAGTCATCTGTTTCGTGTTATCACGAATTTCTAAATTCTTAGAAGGGAGGATGACTTATGGAAGATAGAGTAATCATCAAAGTTGAGAATTTAAAGAAGAACTATGGCAAAAACGAAGTTCTTAAGAATATTAGTATTGATGTCAAAGAAGGCGAAGTCGTCTGTGTCATCGGTCCTTCAGGTAGTGGGAAATCGACTTTCCTGAGATGTTTAAACAAGCTTGAAGAATCGACAAGCGGCACGATCATTGTCGACGACATCGATATCAATGATCCAAAGACAAACATTGATATGTTTAGAGCTGAGATCGGCATGGTGTTCCAGCACTTCAACTTATTTCCGCATAAGAACGTGAAGGAAAACATCATGTTAGCGCCAGTCACACTGAAAAGAATGACAAAGGAAGAAGCTGAGAAAACGGCTATGCGTTTATTAAAACGTGTTGGTCTAGAAGACAAGGCGGATCAGTATCCAAGCCAGTTGTCTGGTGGCCAGAAACAGCGTGTGGCCATTGCCAGAGCCTTAGCGATGAATCCTAAGATCATGTTATTTGATGAACCAACCAGTGCGCTAGATCCAGAAATGGTTGGTGAAGTTTTAAAGGTTATGAAAGAGTTAGCTCAGGAAGGGATGACGATGGTCGTCGTCACTCATGAAATGGGCTTTGCGAGAGAAGTCTCAGATCGTGTCATCTTCATGGATGGTGGCTATATCGTTGAAGAGGGTACACCAGATGAAGTCATTAATCATCCACATGAAGAACGTACGATCAATTTCTTAAATCAGGTGTTATAAAAAGTTTTCATAAGCACAAGGGGGTAATATTTATGAACACGAACATGAAAAGAATCTTAAGAGGCGCATTAGCCGTTGCACTTGGCGCAAGTTTAGTCGGATGTGGATCATCTAGTTCCTCATCATCTTCATCAAGCGGTGAAAAGACGTATGTCATCGCCACTGATAAGACCTATGCACCATTTGAAATGACAAATAAGAAAGGAAAATTGATCGGGATCGATATGGATCTGATCCGTGCCATTGCCAAAGATCAGAAGTTTAAAGTCAAGATCAATTCCTTAGGTTTCGATGCTGCCTGTACAGCACTTGAATCAGGTGAAGCTGATGGTGTTATTGCCGGCATGACGATCACTGATGAAAGAAAACAGAAATATGATTTCTCTAAACAGTATTATAAGACAGGCGTCTCAATGGCCGTTGCGAAAAACTCTAAGATCAAGAGCTACAGTGATTTAAAGGGTAAGACTGTTGTTGCGAAAACAAGTACTGCTGGCTTAAGCTTTGCCCAGAGCATCCATAAGAAGTATGGCTTCAAGATCAGAGTCGTTGAAGAATCTTCATTAATGTTCCAGACTGTTAAATCTGGTGAAGCCGTTGCCTGCTTCGAAGATACACCAGTCTTAAAGTACATGATCGGTCAGGGTCAGTTAGACTTTAAGATGCCTACAAAATCTGAAAATCCTTCATACTATGGCTTTGCCGTATCAAAGGGGAAGAACAAGACATTATTAAGCAAGTTCAACAAAGGTTTAGCAAACTTAAAGAAGAGCGGAGAATATAAGAAGATCTTAGCAAAATACGAATAATTCAAAATAAACAGAGACAAAGTGAAAGGCTATGAATCGTTAAGGCGATTTGTAGCCTTTTTTCTTTATCAATAAAAATGACAGACATGAGAAAAAGTGAGAATCTAAGTTTTATGATTTTGTACATCAAAAAGAATCGATGATCACAATGGAAATGTAAAGTTTCTATGACTTTCAAATTATGAAACTATTATTAAGATAATAAAATATTATTGACATGAAGAAAATTATACGGTATCCTTTGCACATACAAAAGAGGGGGTAAAGTTATATGGCTGATTTCTTAACGAATGTCACACAGTACTTACCGCAGTTCTGGGCAGCATTCCTGGTCACGCTTCGTTTAGCAATCGTCTCATTGATCTTTGCGACGATCGTGGGTATTATTTGCGGTCTGATCAATACTTCAAAATCCAAGAATCCAATTCTTGTGATTCTTAGAGCGATTGTAAAAATTTATATTGAAATTATTCGAGGGACACCAATGCTGGTACAGATCTTGATCATCTATTTCGGGATCTCCCAGGTATTAAGACCTTTTGGATTTAGCTGGAATAAACTTGGTGGGATCTTTACAGCTGGTGTTGTCGTCTTAACGATCAATGCCGGAGCTTACATGGCTGAGATCATTCGTGCTGGGATCGAAGCTGTCGATAAAGGACAGATCGAAGCCGCGCGTTCCCTCGGCTTAAGTTATTTTCAGACGATGAGCAAGATCGTCTTGCCACAGGCCATTCGTACAATGCTTCCTAGTATTGTCAACCAGTTCATCATTTCTATTAAGGATACATCATTGATGTCAACCGTTGGCTTACCTGAGTTGACCAATACCGGGAAAACGATCGCTGCCGTCTGGACCAGTCAGACGATGAACTTATATTGTTTCATGGCATTGTACTATTTAGTGATCTGTTTCGTGTTATCACGTATTTCTAAGTTCTTAGAAGGGAGGATGACCTATGGCAGATAAAGGAATCATCAAAGTCGAAAACTTAAAAAAGAACTACGGTAAAAATGAAGTTCTTAAGAATATTAGTATTGATATCGATGAGGGCGAAGTCGTCTGTGTCATCGGTCCTTCCGGTAGTGGGAAGTCCACTTTCCTAAGATGTTTGAATAAACTAGAGGAATCGACAAGTGGCAAGATCGTTGTCGACGGTGTCGATATTAATGATCCCAAAACAAATATTGACATGTTTCGAGCTGAGATCGGCATGGTGTTTCAGCACTTCAACTTATTTCCACATAAGAACGTGAAAGAAAACATCATGTTAGCGCCGGTCACACTGAAAAGAATGACAAAGGAAGAAGCTGAGAAGACTGCCATGAGGTTGTTAAAACGTGTCGGTTTAGAAGATAAAGCCGATCAGTATCCAAGCCAGTTATCTGGTGGCCAGAAACAGCGTGTGGCCATTGCCAGAGCCTTAGCGATGAATCCGAAGATCATGTTATTTGATGAACCAACCAGTGCTCTTGATCCAGAGATGGTTGGTGAAGTTTTAAAAGTTATGAAAGAATTAGCTCAGGAAGGGATGACAATGGTCGTCGTCACTCATGAAATGGGCTTTGCCAGAGAAGTTTCGGATCGTGTTATCTTTATGGATGGTGGTTATATTATCGAAGAGGGAACTCCCGATGAAGTCATCAACCATCCACATGAAGTACGTACGATCAACTTCTTGAATCAGGTGTTATAAATAGTGAAGGGAGAGGAATTTATGAACACAAAAACAATTTTAAAAGGCGCATTAGCCATTGTATTAGGAGCCAGCTTAGTTGGTTGTGGCTCGTCAAGCTCATCGTCATCATCTGATGGCAGTAAGACGTATGTTATTGCCACAGATAAAACATTCTCACCATTTGAAATGACTGATAAGAAAGGAAACTTGATTGGTATTGATATGGATCTGATCCGTGCGATTGCGAAAGATCAGAAATTTAAGATCAAGATCAATTCTTTAGGCTTTGATGCTGCTTGTACAGCCCTTGAATCAGGTGAAGCTGATGGCGTGATCTCTGGGATGACGATCACTGATGAACGAAAGAAGAAATATGATTTCTCAGATCAGTATTTCCAGAGTGGTGTTTCCATGGCTGTAGCGAAGAATTCTAAGATCAAGAACTATAAAGACTTAAAAGGGAAAACAGTCGTTGCCAAAACAAGTACTGCCGGCTTAAGCTTTGCCCAGAGCATTCAGAAGAAGTATGGCTTCAAAATCAGAGTTGTCGAAGAATCATCATTAATGTATCAGACGGTGAACTCTGGTGAAGCAGTAGCCTGCTTTGAAGATACACCAGTCTTAAAATATATGATTGGTCAGGGGCAGGTCAACTTCAAGCTTGCTTCTAAAAATGAAGATCCTTGTTACTACGGATTTGCGGTCAAGAAAGGTGAAAACAAGACATTATTAAGCAAGTTTAACAAAGGTTTAGCAAAATTAAAGAAGAATGGCCAGTATAAAAAGATCTTAGCTAAATATGAATAACAAGTAAGAAATCGCATGTTCTTAAATGAGCATGTGATTCTTTTATTTGTTTGGAAAAATAAAAATAAAAAAGAGGACCGAAGTCCTCATGCACTTTAAATGGAGCCACATGCCGGAATCGAACCGGCATCTTCTGCATGGCAAGCAGATGTAA
>ONFH01000054.1 GCA_900317015.1 uncultured Erysipelotrichaceae bacterium
CTCATTCCAGACTAAAGGATTATATATAAAGGAGGTGACATGTGCAGCTTCCTCCCACGAATAAATTCGCGGGTCTCCAGCCGCACGTTTTTATGAAGTATGCTTTAAAAAATGTCATCGTCTTAGATGGCACAGAAAATATGGAACCACAGGATCATGTCACGGTCCTTATTAATAGAGATAAGATCGAAGCCATTGTTCCTTCTTCTTATGATACAAAAGATTATGAAGTCATTGATATGCAGGGACAGTATATTATGCCGGGCATGATCAATTTACATGCGCATCTCATTGGCACAGGGAAACCTTTTAAAAAGGAATTAGACCTTAAGAAGCAGGCCAAGCGACTCAACTTTTCTCTGACGCGTAAATCAGCCATCAGAAGAATCTTAGAAATGTTAAAAACAGAACTGATGAGTGGGGTCACAACGATCCGTACCGTCGGCGGTTTTGAAAATACTGATACCAAGATCAGAGATCTTTTAGATCATGGAGACATCCTTGGCCCGCGTATGATCGTTTCAAATAAAGCCATCTCTGTCACTGGGGGACATTTATCCGGAACATTAGCTTATGAAGCTCAAAGTGATGAAGATGTCACGCATCTTGTCGATCAATTAAAAGAGCAGGGCGTGGACTTTATCAAGCTGATGATCACCGATGGTGTCATGGATGCCACCGGCGAAGAACCGGGCTCTTTAAAGATGCCAGAAAGTTATGTCCGTGCTGCCGTCATCCGTGCACATGAATTAAAATTAAAAGTGGCCGCTCATGTCGAAGGGCAGATCGGCTTATCAGTCGCTCTAGAAACAGGGGTGGACTATATTGAACATGGCAGCTTGATCAGCAGTTCAATGATCAAGGATTATAAGCATAATGGCACATGTAATATTGCCACATTCTCACCTTATGTCGCCTTCTCGCATGTCGATCCTGATCTTCTTGATATGACCTCAGAACAGATCAGAGCGAGCGAAGTCGTCTTGAAAGGGATCGTTGAAGCAACGCGAGGATGCATTGCCCATTCTATTCCAGTGGGACTTGGCTCTGATCCAGGGTATCCATTCGTCACACATTATGATATGTGGCGTGAACTGTATTACTTTACACAGTTCTGTGATGTCGATAATAATTTTGCCTTACATACGGCAACGCAGGTCAATGCGAAGATCTTAGGAATCGAATATACCAGAGGGACGATCGAACCAGGGAAGTTTGCGGATCTGATCGTCACAAGACGCAATCCACTCGATGATCTTTCAGCTTTAAAAGAGATCTCTTATATCTTTACAAGAGGACAGATGATTAAGTCGCCATCAGTAGAAAGAAACGAAGAGATCGAACGCAGCCTTGATACCGTGATGCAGGATATTGCGCAATACCAAATGTAATAAAAAGAAAATGAAATGAAAAGCAATCATGATGAGAATTGACTCATTTTGATTGCTTTTTCTTTCTGGATATTGACAACAAATAAACATATGATAATATATACATATGAAGAGATATTCATATTAAGGAGGACCAAATGAATAAGTATTCCGAAAATCTAGGTAAGATCCACCATATGAATGAAGAAGAATTAGGGGACCTTGCCGAACTCTTTAAAATGTTTGCGGATTCGACAAGAATCAAAATCTTATATGACTTATTTGATGGGGAAAAGAATGTCAGTGAGATCACGGAAGATCTTGATATGACCCAGAGTGCTGTTTCCCATCAATTAAAAATATTAAAAACGTCACGTCTGATCGCCGCACGACGAGAAGGAAAATCAATATATTATTCATTGGCGGATGATCATGTGAAAACGATCATTGCCATGGGCAAAGACCATATCGAAGAATAACGAGGTGTATGCGTATGTTAGAAATGTCTGATAAGCTCAAGAAAAAACTCAAGACGATCTTAATTGCTTTTGTAATCTATGTACTGTTGATCATTTTCCAGAAAGTTGATTTCCTTCCCATCATTGCAGAAAATCAGCTGATCATGTTTCTGTTGTTCTTGATTCCTTACTGGATCGTGGGGGGAGAAGTCATCATCAAAGCCATTCATGGCATCATGAATAAGCAGATGTTTGATGAATCGTTCTTAATGGCCGTAGCCACTGTCGGGGCCTTTGCGACGGGAGAATATGCCGAAGCGGTAGCCGTTATGTTATTTTATCAGGTCGGTGAATGGTTCCAGGGCTATGCCGTTGGCAAGTCCCGTAAAAATATCAGTGATCTGATGGATATTGAACCAGAAGTCGCTAATATTGAAAGAGACGGTCAGATCGAAGAATGTGATCCTTACGATGTCGAAGTGGGCGATACGATCGTCATTAAACCAGGGGAACGTGTTCCTGTCGATGGTGTTGTCATCAGTGGGGAATCGATGATCAATACCAGTGCCTTAACGGGTGAAAGTGTGCCTCGTCGTGCCAAAGTTGGTGATGATGTGATCTCCGGCTGTGTCAACGGCGAAGGTTTATTAAAAATCAAAGCTTCTAAAGCGTATGAAGATTCAACGGTGGCGAAGATCTTAGACTTAGTCGAGAATGCATCTTCTAAGAAATCTAAGACAGAAAACTTTATCACCAGATTTGCCAGAGTGTATACGCCAGTTGTCGTCTTCTCCGCCATTGCCTTAGCGCTCATTCCACCAATCTTTGTTGGTCACTGGCTGACATGGATCTATCGAGCTTGTACATTCTTAGTTATTTCTTGTCCATGTGCGTTAGTTATTTCGGTGCCATTGGCGTTCTTTGGTGGCATCGGTGCTGCCAGCAAGAATGGGGTCTTAGTCAAAGGGTCTAACTACTTAGAAACGATTGCCAATTTATCAACAGTTGTTTCTGATAAGACCGGCACTTTAACAAAAGGTGTCTTCAAAGTCAATCATATTGAAAATGCTAAAGATGAACATGAATTGTTACGTTTAGCATCACTAGCAGAATCAATGTCAACACATCCGATTGCCACGTCAATTAAGGAAGCTTATGGGGAAAAGATCGATGCATCAGTCGTGAAAGATATTACCAATGTCGCTGGTCAAGGTGTCATCTGTGATCTTGGCGACCATCAGATCTATGTTGGTTCTACACGTTTAATGAAAGAACATGGCATCAATTATATTCCAGCCAAGGATCATGTTTCGACAACAGTCTATGTTGGTCGTGATCAGGAATTCCTAGGTTCGATCTCCATCAGTGATGAGATCAAACCAACGGCAAAAGAAGCCATTTCAGAAATGAAGCATTCTGGTGTCAAGAATGTCGTCATGTTAACAGGGGATAATCAGGATGTCGCCGAAGCGGTCGGCAAAGAATTAGGTGTCGATCATATCTATGCCCAGCTTTTACCAGCGGATAAAGTTTCCCGTGTTGAAGAATTATTGAAAGAAACGGATGAAAAACATACATTAGCCTTTATTGGTGATGGCATCAACGATGCACCAGTTCTTGCTCGTGCTGATGTCGGAATCGCTATGGGGTCTCTTGGTTCCGATGCTGCCATCGAAGCAGCTGATGTTGTCATTATGGATGATGATCTCTTACGTATTCCAACGATCATTCGTATTGGTCGTAAGACGTTGTCGATCTCCAATGAGAATATCGTCTTCTCGATCTTTATTAAAGTCCTGACTTTAATTTTAGGAGCCGTCGGGATTGCCAATATGTGGATGGCTGTCTTCGCCGATGTTGGTGTCGCCGTGATTGC
>ONFH01000172.1 GCA_900317015.1 uncultured Erysipelotrichaceae bacterium
CATCTGTTTTTTCGCATAACTGCCAGAAATGGCTGGAATGGATGCTGTCGACATCGCACTTGCTAAAGCAACAGGGACATTCATTAAAACAGTATATTTCCCAGCATAGACACCATACGTTGAGACACGAGTAATACGATCCATGCCACGGACTTTCATGATCGAATAGAAGATCGACATATCAATGACCGTGACTAAGTTGTAGACACATGTCGCAATAATAATTGGTGTGACGATATTTAAGATCGACTTGAAGATCGCTCTTGTCGTACTTGGCTGGTCACCTTCTGAGACAGGATATTTCTCATTGATCGTGGAACGTTTACGCACGAACATTAAGAACAGATAGATCAAAGCGACCATGACCCCGGCGCCGGTCCCTAATGCAGAACCGCCAGCCCCTAACTGGGCCTGCACGCTTTTTGGGGTGCCAAAACCGATGGCTTTAATAAAGAAATAAGCAGCCCCGACAGAAACGACGGCGTTGAGCATCTGTTCGATGATCTGTGAAACACTGGTGTATAGAGTTGTATTATAGGCCTGGAAATATCCTCGCATGACGCCGACAAGACCTGATAGGAAGATCGTCGGACAGAGAATACGTAAGGCAAATACGGCACCTTGATCGACGATCCAAGGCGCTAAAATAAACGCAAGCACGGCCGCTGAACCAGCCACCACCGTAATATAGAGGATGGCACACTGGAAGACTTTCTTGGCATCGGCATACTTCCCTAAGGCGATCTTTTCAGAGACCAGCTTAGAAATTGCTGTTGGAATGGAATAGGATGAAATGAGCAAGATCATTGCATAAATATTGTAGGCTGTTGAATAATAGCCGTTCCCTTCATCACCAATGAGTGCGGTCAACGGACTTCGATATAAGACACCGATGATACGCACGATGATTCCTGCAATCGCCAATATACCAGCTTGCTTAACGATTGACTTTTTATTCATAACTTCTTCTCCTTAGAAAAAAGTATAGCACAACGAATTTCATTCTTCTAGAATATATGAGTTTTCGGCGTATTATTTGATGAAAATCGAATAAAGCGGTTACAGATTTCTTGAGAAAGGAGCGAATTATGCTATAATGATTCCAAATGACAAAGGAGAGACAATATGGAAGATAGTAAAGTAATAATCGCTCTTGATTTTAAAGACCAGGAGGCCACAAAAGCGTTCTTAGACAAGTTTGATGAGCCTCTTTTTGTAAAAGTAGGGATGGAGCTTTTTTATGGCGAAGGACCAGACATCATTAAGATGATCAAGGCTAGAGGTCATAAGATCTTCTTAGACTTAAAGCTTCATGATATCCCTCATACCGTCAAACAGGCGATGAAAAACTTAGCCCGTTTAGACTGTGATATCGTCAACGTCCATGCCTCTGGCAGTATCGCTATGATGAAGGCGGCTGTGGAAGGCTTAGAGGAAGGCAAAGTCGGGGACAAGCGTCCATTATGTATTGCGGTCACTTGTTTAACATCCTTAGATCAGGATGTCTTAGATCATGAATTAGGCATTCATGAACCATTAGAAGACGTTGTTGTCAAATGGGCCAACAATGCCAAAATGGCTGGCTTAGATGGTGTCGTCTGCTCACCACTTGAAAGTGCCCCAATTCATGAAAAAGTCGGCAAAGATTTCATTACAGTGACACCTGGCATCCGTTTAGCAGGCAATAATGTCAATGACCAGAAACGTGTCACGACCCCATATAAAGCAAGATCATTAACGTCTAACTACATCGTCGTTGGTCGTTCGATCACGGCTGCCGATGATCCGGTTGCCGCATACCATGAAGTATCTAGACAGTTTGATAAAGGAGAAGAATAATATGTGTGAAGAGAAAAAAATTGCAAAAGATCTTTTAGATATCAAGGCGGTCTTCTTAAGACCGGAAGAACCATTTACTTGGGCCTCTGGCATCAAGTCCCCAATCTACTGCGATAACCGTTTAACATTATCTTACCCTAATGTAAGAAATGATGTCGAAGATGGTTTAGCTGCCTTGATCAAGGAAAAATATCCTGATGTTGAATGTATTGAAGGGACATCAACAGCCGGCATCGCTCATGCCGCTTTAGTTGCAGAACGTTTAGGCTTACCTTGTGGGTATGTCCGCGGCTCAAATAAGTCTCATGGTCGTCAGAACAAGATCGAAGGTGTCGTTAAGGAAGGCATGAAGGTCGTTGTCGTGGAAGACTTGATCTCAACGGGTGGCTCTTCCTTAGAAGTTGTCGAAGCCTTAAGAGAAGCTGGTTGTGAAGTCTTAGGATTAGTGGCCATCTTTACTTATAACTTACCAAAGGCGAAAGAAAACTTTGCGAACCATCATTGCGCCTATGCCACATTATCAAACTATGATACGTTACTAGAAGTGGCCATTGAACACAATTATGTGAGTAGCGATGCATTAGAAAAGTTAAAAGCCTGGAAGAAAGATCCAAGCGATGAATCTTGGATGGACAAATAATTAAAACTTGATTTGTGTTCTCAGTTGCGGTAATAATGTATCGTTGTGAAAAGACTATAAGAAGTAGTCATGTATTAAGGAAAGTCAGGAGGGTCCTTCATGTTTGAAGCTTGTAAGTTTGTCTTAAAGGAAAACTTTAACAACTTATTTCGAATTTATTCGATCGCAAAATATCAGGTCTTAGCCGATATGCGTGATTCGAAATTAGGTCTATTCTGGAACTTTGCCAATCCGGTCATTCAGTGTCTGACATACTGGTTTGTCTTTGGTCTGGTCTTTGATCGTCGTGATGTCGATGGCATCACATATATCTGGTGGATGTTAGGAGGCATGGTCTGCTGGTTTTTCATTTCACCATGTATTACCGATGGCTGTAACGCAGTCTTTAAACGTATCAACATCATTACCAAAATGAAATTCCCAGTCAGTGTCTTACCGGCCACGGTCATCTTCAGTAAGCTGTTTGATCACTTCTGTCTGATGATCATCTTAACGGTCTTATTTGCCTTTGGTGGTTATTATCCATCATGGCACTGGCTTGGTTTAGTCTATTATTGTTTCTGTGCGATCGTCTTTACGATCTCATTATCTATGACGACGTCTGTCTTGAACATGTTAGCGCGTGATACCCGAAAGCTCGTTTTAGCATGTATGCGTTTATTACTGTACATGACTCCGATCTTGTGGGATATCAAGCGATTACCTCATGTTTTACAGCGTATCATGTTAACGAACCCTGTTTACTATATCGTAGAAGGCTATCGTGACTGTTTCTTCTATCATAAAGGGTTCATGTATTATAAATACTCTATGGTGACGTTCTGGGTCATCACATTCGTTCTCTTTGTCTTTGGTTCGACGATGATGTACAAGTTCAAAGCCAAATTCGTCGACTTTATTTAAGCGAAAGGAGCATGTGTTATGGATTCGAATATTGCAATTGAAGCACGCCATGCTTCGAAGATCTATGAATTAAAAGGGAAAGAAAAGAAAGATGAAGGCGTCAAGTTCTATGCCTTAAAAGATTTAAACTTTAAAGTTGAAAAGGGCGAAGTCGTGGGCATCCTTGGAACAAATGGCTCGGGGAAATCAACGATGTCCATCATCTTAGCTGGCATCTGTGATCCTGATGAAGGCGAAATGATCGTCAATGGCTCACAGGCCCTCATTGCCATCAACACTGGCTTAAACCAGCAGTTAACAGGCATGGAAAATATTGAATTAAAAGGGGCCTTATTAGGCCTTTCTAAACGTCGTATTGATAAGATCAAACAAGGCGTTATTGACTTTGCGGAGATCGGTGATTTCTTATATCAGCCGGTCAAGAAGTACTCAAGTGGTATGAAATCACGTTTAGGGTTCTCCATCAACTTATGTCTAGATCCTGAGATCATGATCGTTGATGAAGCCTTAAGTGTTGGTGATAAAGGCTTTGCGGCCAAATGTTTGAAAAAGATGAAGGAACTTCGTGATGAAGGTAAGACCATCATCTTTATTTCTCATAACTTAAAGCAGGTCCGTGATTTCTGTGATACGGCTATGTGGATCGAAGGAGGCATCCTTCGTGAATATGGCGATATCGATGAAGTCTGTGACCGTTATGCGGAATATGTCGATTACTACAATGGCTTATCTGGCAAGGAAAAGAAAAAAGAACGTGATCGTAAGTTTGCCAAACGTATTATTAAAAATTCGAAACGTTCGTTCTTTGATAAGCTGTTTGCGGCTATTAAAACAAGATAGAGGAGGAGACTATGAGATCGACGCGCAGTATTATTATTCAAGATGTGAAGATCAATCGTATTATCGTAAAAATCAAGGGTTCTCTAAAAAACCCAAAACTGACGATCAAAGAGTTAGTGTTACGTGATTATATTACCAATACGATCCTACAGCCTTCTCATATCTCATGGCAGGGCAATGACTTTGAAGTGCTCATCAACTTAATGAGCATTCATGATGAAAACCCTATGCCAACTGGTGACTGGTATCTGATCGGCATCGATCAGAAGGGACGTTCACATGAAAGTTATCCTGTTCCAGAATTAGTCGATGCGATCAATGAACGCACATTTCATATTTCTAATGACTATAATGCTTATTTTGATAAAAGTGCGAAGAATTATTTCTGGGCGGAAAGTAAGATCGACCAGGATAATGTCTCTTATTTCTTAAAGGTGAGCTGGTCAAAACCAGCCCCACCATTAACATGGTTACAGAAACGTCGTAAAGCTTATAAGAAGTTCATGCACAACGTCAGCGTCGGCGGCTTTGTGAAGACATTCAACTTCTTCCATAAGTTCCAGAAGAAAGTTGGTAACCGTCTTTTATTCACGTCGTCATCTCGTAAGGAGATCGGCGGGAATGAAGCGTTCATCTATAACCGTATGGTTGAACGTGGTGTTGACAAGCAGTTCAAGATCGATTTTTCTTTCAAGGAAAACATCAAGGACCGCCGCAGTTTTTGGAATAAATTCTCATTTACGATTAAATTAGCGAAGGCTAATATCATCATCTGTGATGACTATCAGCCAGAATTATATCATGTCGACTTTGGTCCAGATACAAAAGTCATCCAGGTCTGGCATGCCTGTGGAGCGTTCAAGACGGTTGGTCTAGAGCGTTTAGGCAAACCAGGGGCACCTGCGTTTGATACGAGAGTCCATAAGTGCTATACAGCGATGACGGTCTCTTCTAAATTAGCGGCTGCGCATTATGCCGAAGCGTTTGGCTTAAATATTGATAAGATCAAACCATTAGGGGTGCCAAGAACAGATATCTTCTTTGATGAAGAGTATAAGAAGAAAGTCATTCCACAAGTCGAAGAAGCGTTCCCACAGGTCAAGGATGCAGAGGAAGTCATCATGTATGCTCCAACCTTTAGAGGGGTCAATGCCCGTACGGCGTCATTCCCTATGGATATGATCGATTTTGATGGCATTGGGGAGTACTTAAGAAAGCATCATTCAGTCATGCTTATTAAGATGCATCCATTCGTAAGAGAACCTTTACCAATTCCTGAGGAATATAAAGATATTATCATTGATGCTTCATCATTTAGAGAGATCAACGATATCTTATTTGTGACGGATCTCTTGATCACGGATTATTCATCCGTCATCTATGAGTTCTCATTATTCCATAAGCCAATGTTATTCTATGCGTTTGACCGTATGAAATATGAGGCGGACCGTGGTTTCTATGAACCATATTCAGAAATGGTGCCAGGAAAGATCGTCCGTACCTCAGAAGAATTATTAAGAGCGTTAGAAAAACGTGATTTTGAATTTGAAAAAGTCGATCCGTTCGTTAAGAAGAACTTCCGTTATACCGATGGGAAGTCGACGGATCGTATCATTGATACATTATTATTGAAGAAGTGATGGAGGTAATGATTTATGGCAGATGAGACATCTACACGTCGTGTCTTTGCACATCCTACCTATAAAAACTTTACAATTACAGATATTCGTCCCAATCAGAGTGTGATGATGGTACCGGATATCTATGGACCAAATGGCAAAATGACCGCCAAAGTCCATTATGAAAGTGCTGATCCCGACATCTTAAGCGTCGATGAGACGGGAAAGGTGACCGGTTTAAAGGAAGGCTATGGTGAGATCTTAGCCTATGCCTGTGGCAAACTGGCCCGTTATGGCTTAGAGGTTATCGACTTACCAAAAGGCATCAAAGGCTTTACGGGACATCGTGGCTTCCGTAAGCTCTGCGTGGAAAATACGATGCCATCATTCAAGATGGCGGTGGAGGCCGGCTGTGACTTTGTCGAAACAGATATTAGTGTGACAAAGGATAAACAGCTCGTCTTATTCCATGATACGAATCATATGAAACGTATGATGGGTATGGATATGAAGATCTCCGACTTCACTTTAGAAGAACTCAAAACGATGAAATTTGTCAGTGGAGCGCATTTGGAAAACTATCCCGATGTGCGCATTCCGACATTTGAAGAATATCTGGAACTGATCGAGCATTCAGAAAGCAATCCGATGATCGAATTAAAGGATGAAAGCTTATCAAAAGAAAACTCTGATCTTCTTGTGACGATCAGAGATATGATCGATGCGCATCATTTAACAAAGCGCTGTCGTGTGACGAGTGCAATTAAAGACAACTTATTGGCTTATGAGAAGATCAATACATCCCATCATGAGCTCTGGTACATTCTAGAAAAAGACTTTGAAGACTTAGATCTTTTAGTTCAGCATCAGTGGAACTATTCCATTAAACATAGCGTCGCTAAGAAAGATTTCTGTCAGAAAGTCTTAGATGCCGGATTAAAGGTCGATGTATGGATCATCAATGATGCGAAAGTTGCCAAAAAGCTCTTAAGCTGGCCTTGTACATCGATGACTTCAGATATTTGCCTCTTTAATCATTAAACTTGTGAAAGAAAAGAAAGTGTGCTATCTTAGCCCTTGAGGAGGAATAAAAAAAGAATGATTTATGCAGAGATTTTAGCAGGTGGTAAAGGGACCCGTATGGGCAATACGGCCATGCCAAAACAGTTTTTAATGTTAGGTGACAAACCAATCTTTATTCATACTGTTGAACAATTCCTATTAAATACAAGAGTTGAAAAGATCCTGATCTGTACGCCAAAACAGTGGATCGCTTACACGAAGGATACTTTAAAGAAATATATTGCCAATCGTGAGAAGATCGAAGTGGTTGCCGGTGGGGCAACACGTAATGATACGATCATGAATGGCATCAAGTATATCGAAGACAACCATGGCTTAAATGATGATGATATCATCATTACACATGATGCCGTTCGTCCATTCTTAACACAGCGTATCATCGATGATAATATTGAAGCCGCTTTAAAATATGGCGCTACAGATACGGTCGTGGAAGCATTTGATACGATCGTCCATTCTAAAGATGGGAAGATCATCACGGATATTCCTTTAAGAAGTGAAATGTATCAGGGGCAGACACCTCAGTCATTCAATATCAAGTTATTAAAGGGTTTCTTTGAATCTTTAACAGAAGATGAAAAAGAGATCTTAACAGATGCCTGCAAGGCATTAGTTATCAAGGGCAACGATGTTCATCTTGTACGTGGTGAAACATTCAATATGAAGATCACAACACAGTATGACTTGAAAGTTGCCAACGGTCTGGTAGAAGGACAGACGATCTAATGATCAATACGGTCTACAGACTGATCGCTCCTAAGTCGATTCGTGCCGATTTCATCGACTTAAAGCTAGATGATGAAAGAGTAATTATCAGACCTACTTATCTTTCCATCTGTGCTGCCGATGAACGTTACTATACTGGCTCACGTGGCGAAGCTGTTATGCGTAAGAAATTACCAATGGCTTTGATCCATGAAGCGGTCGGCGAAGTCGTTTATGATCCTAAGGGAGAATATAAAGTAGGGACCAATGTCGTTATGGTGCCAAATACACCGTATGAAAAGGACCCTATTATTAAGGAAAACTATTTACGCTCTTCTAAATTTAGAGCATCTGGTTTTGATGGCTTTATGCAGAACGTCGTTTCGATGCGTCGTGATCTGATCATTCCATTTGATTATGATCCTGCCATTGCCGTCTTACTTGAATTAACAAGTGTGGGGATGAATGCCGTAGAAAACTTCGATGCCCATGCCAATGCCAATCGTGATACGATCGGCGTCTGGGGCAACGGGAACGTTGGTTTCGTCACAGCATTGATCTTACGTAAGAGATTCCCAAATGCCAAGATCTATATCTTTGGGGTGCAGCAGCACAAGAATGATTACTTCTCATTTGCGGATGATACATTCCTGATCGATGATATTCCAGAAGACTTACAGTTAGATCATGCCTTTGAATGCGTCGGTGGCCGAGGCAGTGAAGCCGCCATCTCGCAGATCATTGACTATATCAAGCCACAGGGGACGATCAACTTGATGGGCGTATCAGAAAAGCCTGTCCCAATTAATACCCGTATGGTCTTAGAAAAAGGCTTAACATTACTTGGCAACTCTCGTTCTAATTACGATGATTTCAAGAAGTCTGTCGAATTGATGAGTGAAAACGATGACGTGAAAGAATATCTTTCAACGATCGTTTCGGAAGTTGTCTATGTTCGTACGGTGAATGATATGATCCGTGCTTTTGAAGATGATGTCAATAATGACTTCAAGACCATTATGAAATGGGAAATCTAAAGACAAACGCTGAGACATATCTCAGCGTTTTTTGGTGGAATTCTTTCTTCAAATTGTATTTATTCGAAAATATGATATGATGAAACGTATAAGTAAGGATGATGTCTATGGGAAAATGTGAAAAAGTACAATATTTTGAATGGTTTCGTACGATTGCGGCCATGGCAGTCGTACTTCTTCATGTCTTTCATGGCATCTTAGCTACGACGACCGTCGATAAAGTTGGCGTCAGTGTGGCGGCCATCTATAGTGCCATTGAGATCATCTTTACCCGCTGGGCTGTGCCAATCTTTTTTATGATCTCTGGCGCCTTGCTTTTAGATCCACGGCGACGCTTTGATGGCAAGAAGTATCTCACGTATATCATACGTATGTTAGTTGTGCTGCTCATCTTTGGCTTAACCTATTGCCTGATTGAATTATTCTTTGATGGCGAGACAGGCTTACCGGCCTTGCGTGATGCGCTCTTTAATTTGTTTGCGGATAAGTCCTGGGCGCATATGTGGTATATTTATGCTTTGATCGGTCTTTATTTATGGCTGCCGATCTTACGTCCTTATGTCAAGGAGTCGAGTCGACGGATGCAGGGAGCCATTTTATTAGCGCTGTTTATTTGTACGATCTGTTTTTATTCGATCAATCGTCTCTTACATATTAAGATCTTTAACTTTATGTTAGTGGACTGCAGCTTATTTTATTTCTTATTTGGCTATTATCTTCATCACTATATCAAGGTGAATAAGGCCATCATAGGTTTAGGTCTTGCTGGGGTGGGCATCCAGTTATTTGGCACGCTCCATAAGATCATCATCCACCATACCTTAGGCATGTCATTTTATGTGCCAGCGTCTCCCTTTGTGGTCGCTTACAGTATGATGATCTTTTTACTTGGTAAGAAGTATCTGACCAAACCGATTAAAGAGTCCCCAATTGCTTTCCATATTGCCAAACTTAGCTTTGGGATCTATCTGATCCATCCGGTCTTTATTAATATCTTTTATAAGAAGTTAGGGTGGTTCCCTTATAATCATCTCTGCCCCGTGATCTTTGAACTGTTGATCTTTATCGTTTCCTTAGTGTCATCCGCCTTATTAACGGCGATCTTGAAACAGATTCCAGGAATGAAAAAAATTCTTTAGAGAATTGTGAAAAAAGGCGTTTAATAGTAAAATAAGCGCATACAGAGAGGAGCATCATCGATGTTAAGCTTTTTAAAACGTATCTTTCAGATCCTTAGACAGATCGATCTGATCGTCTATTATTTATATGACCGTTTGCATCATAAAATCAACGAGCGTCAGGTGCTCTTTTTATCTCCTAGCCGTACTGAACTAAATGGGAACTTTGCCTTCATCTATGAAGCCATCAAGGATGACTATAAGGTCGAGACGGCCTTAGGAGAGATCAAGGACCGCCGTCATTTGGCCTATATGATGGCGACGTCACGTTATATTATCGTCGATGACTTTACGCCCATGATCTATCCGATTCCTTTATCCCATAGAACAAAGCTGATCCAGGTCTGGCATGCTTTGGGGGCTTTCAAGACGGTCGGCTATGCCCGTAAAGGACGTAATGAAGATAAATACAGCTTAACGCATCGTAACTATACTTGTGCGATCGTTTCTTCACCCGCCATCGTCAAAGACTATGCCTTAGCTTTTCACATGAAAAAATCCAAAGTCTTACCCATTGGGATTCCTCGCAGTGATGTCTTCTTTGATGAAGCCAAGAAAGCAAAGATCAAAGAAGACTTATATCTTGAATACCCACTGTTAAAAGGAAAAAAGGTCGTACTCTTTGCACCAACGTTTAGAGGCAATAATATTTATAATGCCTATTATGATTATTCTAAGATCTCCTTCAAGAAGCTAGAACAGGCTTTAGGAGAGGATTATGTCTGCATCATTAAGATGCATCCGTTTATCAAGGACTTACCAAAGGAAGAATTAGATCCGAAATTCTTTATCGACTTGTCTTCACGACGTGAGATCAATGATCTTTTGATGATCACCGATGTCTTAATTACAGATTACTCCAGTGTGATCTTTGAAGCAGCGCTGCTGCCGATCAAGACGATCTTCTTTACTTATGATCTGCAGGATTATATGGCTTCCCGTGATTTCTTCTATCCATTTTATAAATATACATATGGACCGGTCGTCAATAATGAGCAGGATCTCATTAAAGCCATTAAAGAAGGCACGATCGATGAAGAAAAACGTCGTGAATTCGTCTCTTACTTTATGTCGGCCTGTGACGGCAACGCCACACGTCGCTTTGTCAATACTGTATTAGGAGGTTAGAGAATGGGACTCATTGTCAAACTCGGAACGGCATTTCTTAATCTCATTTTTATGTTTATGAAGCTTCTTCCCGTTAAGAAGAAGATCACCTATATCTCACGGCAGATGGACAGTGAACCATTAGACTTTGTGATGGTCAAGGAACAGATGCAGCAGGATCATCCTGAATATCAGCACGTCATTTTAGCGAAGATGATCCATAAAGGCTTAGGGGCGAAGATCGGCTATGTCTTTCATATGTTTCGCCAGATGTACCATATTGCGAGCAGTGAAGCGGTCATTCTTGATACGTACTGTATTCCCATCAGCTTATTAAAACAGAGAAAGAGCCTTGTCGTTATTCAGATGTGGCATGCCTTAGGGGCTTTTAAGAAGTTTGGATTATCCATCTTAGATACAAAAGAGGGGAGCTCTTCAAAAGTCGCTAAACTTATGCATATGCATGAACATTATACCTATGTCTTAACGTCATCCATTGCAGCTGCCCCTTATTTTGCGGAAGCCTTTGGCTATTCTAA
>ONFH01000226.1 GCA_900317015.1 uncultured Erysipelotrichaceae bacterium
CGACCGTTGTCGTCTTACGCTACATGGCGTGGCAGAGATACCACTTCCATTGGGCGAAGCACAATGGGAGTGGAGAATTCATAAGTTTACGATCACTTCACCATCATTTGTCGTCTTTAGTATGAAACAGGCCGATACGACAAAAGAAGGCTCAATGATTTCGGTCTATACGAAGAAAAAGAAGTTTGCTGGTGGCATGAATGCGGGAGAGAATATGAAGTCAGCAGCGCTACTTCAGGCGGGTGATTATTATTTCAAGGCGGAGTGTAAGAATGCCACTGATGAATTAACGATCACACCGATCGACTTGAATACTGCACCAACATTAACAGCTGGTAAGACGTATACGGGAACGATGAATGCGAAGGATTATCTTGTTTATAAGTATACGAATAAGAATTCTGTGCAGATGAATCTGAAGACGCAGACCACCAAAGGCTTTGAGGCGAAAATGGGTATTGATGATGCGTCACCAGCTACAGAATTAGATGGCGGATTGGAAGATACAAAGAATGTCAGTCGTTATTATATCAAAGGCGGAACGAACTATGTTCTTTATACTCAGGTGAAACCAGGTGCGTATTCATTCAAGGCAACGGTCAAACCTTTCAAGGAGACGGCCAAAGAAACTGTTACGAAAACAAATGATGACTATAAGCATGCTGCAAAATTGAAACTTGGGAAGACTTACTATGGTGCTATTCATTTCTTAACGGATACAAGTGATTTTTATAAGTTTACCATAAAGAAAAAGAAGAAAGTCACTTTAACAGTCAAAGCAGATACCGCTAATGTGTGGATGTCTACGAAAAAGGGTGTTCAAAAGAATGATCCATTCGATGTCATCTATATGAGTTCGCGAAAAGTAAAAACAAAAAAGAAGAAATATACATTAAAAGCGGGAACTTATTATCTTGAAATGAGATCTGGCGAAGGCGATGACTATAAATACATGTTCAAATTGAAATAGATTCAAGTAGGGAGATTAAGTTGATGAAGAAACAATTATTATCGATTCTCACAGTATCTGCAATGGCTGCTGGATCATGTACGGTAGCCATTGCAAAAAATGAGAAACAAAATGTCCAGCCGATCAAAGTGGGAGAAGCGACAGTCGTCAGTGCCGGAAATTACTATTCCTTCCATATTGATCAGGCCTCATTTGTCTCATTTCTCATGCCAAATTCTGATGCAAGTACGGGCTCCAATATTTCTGTATCGTCTGATCAGAAAAACTACGATGTTTTAGGAGGTGGCGATGGGATCAGGGCATATGTCTTTTTACCTGCCGGCAATTACTATGTCAATACAGATACAGAACTTCAATCGGATTCGTTGACGATTTCTGCCACTGCTTTAAATACGTTACCTGTTTTAAAATCAGGGAAGACTTATAAAGGCACATTAAATGATCGAGATTTTCTTGTTTATCGCTATAAAAATAAGAGATCCACACATATGACTTTAACAAGTCAGACGAAGAAGTCATTAAAACCAGCTCTCAGTGTTTCTGATGGTGATCCTGATACACAAAATGACGGAGCTGTCGAAGTTCCAAGCAAGTATACGAATTACTATATCAAAGGCGGTACCAATTACGTCATCTACACTCAGGAGAAAGCGGGTGCTTATTCTCTTAAGGCGACCGCCAAGGCGTTCAAAGAAACTGCCAAGGAAACAGTCAAACATAATAATGATTCCTATAAGACGGCTAGTTCCTTGAAGCTTTCTAAGAATTACTATGGTGCGGTCCATGAAGAAATGGATCCTGATGACTATTATAAGCTGACACTGAAGAAAAAGAAGAAAGTGACAATTTCTCTAAAAGCCAAACATGGGAATTACATTTTCTATACAAAGAAGGGTGCGAAGTCAGGAAAAGCTTATAAAGGCTTAGAATATGTGAACAAGACGAAAAAAGTGACATTAAAACCTGGTACTTATTATGTAGATGTCCAAGCCCAAGGTAGTGGTTCTACATATTGTTTAAAGGTGAAATAGGAGATTCATAAAAGATCTTTCACATTGTTTTGATGATGGACGTATAAGGATGCTTTTGAAAAAGCTGTGAAGAAGATCCATGGGAAAGTGGATACAAGTATTAAAGTGCAACATATTCCACATGTCACAGACAAGTATAATGGAAAAGATCTAGACTATGTTGACACTTATGCCAAAGAGAATATGAAATTCTTCGAATTTGCCTATGAATCTACTGTCAATGAAGTGAAATCATTTTATAAGTTTATGAGCGGAACAAAAAATACCCCTTATACAAGAAAAGTGAAAGCTCAGTCTGATCAGTTTAATCAAGCTATCCAGTTTTTTGAACAAAACAATCCTGATGAACTTGCAAAGTGTAAAGAACTTGCGGATCTTTCTGTACAAAAGAATAAGAAGAAGTATCATGTCGCGAACGTGACATTGACCTTATATCCCCATCGTAATGATGGCAAGAAAGTCATTGAACTGAAATTATGTGCCGACGATGATGATCTGACTTATGTATTTGATCAAAATGGATCAATCATTGATCATAGAGGAAACTACGATACGATCAAAGCACGCATTGATCAGTGGGACAACGACTAAGCATACATAGAAGACGTATCTTGAAAAGATGCGTCTTTTTCAAGATGATAATAAGGACAAACATAACAGAATGAGATCATTAAGGACGAGTTTTATTACGTCCACATAAAATGGTCAAATTTTTCATATGATATAATCATCTCAAGAGCTCCAAAAAGGGCTAAAGAAAGGAAGACGACGTATGAAAACAATTTACAGCTTACTTTTAAACAATAAGGATTCTCATTCTAGTGTTTCCGATGGTGATTTGGTTGCCCCAGGATTTGAAGAACATGAATTACTTTTTCATGTCATTGTACCAAAGCCTTATGATCATCGCTTTGAAAGAGCCATTGAGAAAATCAATCGTGGAGATTTAGAGGGTTTTGATGATCTAAACAAATTTAAAGATTGTCCATATTTTTATTATGACACTTTAGTATCCTATGCACAAAACATGGATCTGAATTTGGATGTACTGAGAAAGTCATGTTTGGATGTTTTATATCATACGAAGTCGTTTAATCAGGCTAAATATGCCTTGATCTTATTAACGCTGGTCCCTAAAGATGAAGAAATTAGAGATGTTGTGATGCTCTATGAAGGAGATGAGGAGTTTAGCTATTATACGACACAAGTCATCGCTTCATGGTCTGATGGAAATCAGGAGTTTTATCAAATGATGGAGGCTGGTGAGATTTTCAAAGGCTACTATACGATCGACTATACGCTTAAGGTCTTCGAACCAGTCACAAAAGAGATGAAGACCTATCTCTTATTAGAGTGTCCGATCTACGAATATACAGTGATGGAGATCTTTGAAAAATCAGGTGCCTTCGATCTTCTTGTAAACAAAGAAGAATTAAATGACGACGTTTATCATCGCATGAGCACATTCATTTATATGCTTACAAGAAAAGATAGTCCTCTTGTCGGCTTGGGTTATTACGATGAATATCTTGAAATCTTAGATGCTTATATTGAAGCATCGTATACGCATAATAAGATCATGAAAGATTATTATGGGATTGGCAATGCTTTAAAATATATTGAGAATCGTCGTTTGGAACGCTTCATTCCTCATGCCGCTGAATTCGCACATGAAATGGTGTATTCTGAGGAATGCCAGGACTTGATGAATGAATGTCTTGTCATGGCCGGTGGCTTTCAGGCCTTTGAGTTTGCACAGATATTTCATTTTGAATACATCGATACGCTGGCAGACTATATCTTTAAAGATCTGGATGAACGTTTTTATATCATCCTCAAGTTAACGTGGCCACAATATCGTGAACCTGATGATGAGAACCTTTTACGTCTGATTCCTTATATGCGTTCATATGAGGAAAA
Organism: uncultured Erysipelotrichaceae bacterium; assembly: GCA_900317015.1. Taxonomy (GTDB): domain Bacteria; phylum Bacillota_I; class Bacilli_A; order Erysipelotrichales; family Coprobacillaceae; genus Intestinibaculum. Next base: position 3,922 of record ONFH01000226.1, read on the forward strand.
GACAGGAGATTATACAGTCATCCTGCTCTTAAAAAGAATTTTGAAGGAACATCCTGGTGCCGGTGAGGATCTTCTAAAGAAATGCCTGAATTCTGATGATGAAGACAAAAGAAAAGAGGCACAGGACATTTTAGAAGCATGGGAGAATGTACCGATTCATCTTGATGCTTAAGGGATGAAATATTTTTTTCGGAGAATACCACTATTATTAAAATAGTGATAAAAAAAACCAATAAAAGGGAGATGTTTATGTATTATGAAAAAGCAATTCATTTCAATGTTAACAGTAGCTGCTATGATGGCTACAACTACGACAGCTGCATTTGCAAAGGATGACTTTGCCAATGCCTCAGAGGTCGCCATTGGCCAGCCTACAAGTATTCAGAGTGAAGCAATCTATTAAAAAGGGCAGAGTACCACGTCCATATCTCTGATATGGGCGTGGATGAATGCCCACTCACTGATTCTGAATATAAAACTGAACAGCTTTCAGACTGTTTTCGCTTGCCGTCGCAACAAAATAGCTGCTGCTCCAGAACAGAGGCTTTGAGTAGTATTTCCTGA
>ONFH01000151.1 GCA_900317015.1 uncultured Erysipelotrichaceae bacterium
ACTGGTATGTGCCAAGTGTTGAAAATCAGGATGACATTACTCTGAATTCTTATGAAAAAGCCAATCTGAAAAAGATCCAGGCCGCGGAAGCACGAGATTAGGAGCGATGATATGATGTCTATACTCGACCGTATTGCTAAACCGATGTTCATCAGAATCCTGATGATCATTGACAGTGTCTTTGTCGCCTGCACAAGCTATCTGATCATCTATATCTTGAAAGGGTTCCGTAATGTCTCGACACTTGAAGGCTTACGGCCTTTCTATACGATCTTTCAGAAATCACCAATGTTTGTGACGATCTTGATCATTCTGTCCTTGATCATTGCCTTTTTAGGTCTCTATCGTTACTTCCGTGTGAAGCAGGATACGTTCTCGTTGATCAATGGTCTCTCTAGTCTTGTGTATATCGTTCTTTTTGTGATCGAACGAGACTTCTTTGAGAAGATCTTATCCATTAAGGCGAGTGATGATATCTATGCCTTAAAGGATCTCTTTAATCTCTCATCGACGATGATCTTTCGTTTGCTTTTCGTCTTGTCGATCGTCTTAGTTCTCTATAATATCGTCGTTTTATTGATGGCCAAGAAGATCATTCGTGCCAATGTCTTCGTGCCCGATCATATTGCCAACTCAAGAGAAGTCAAGATCGGTGATCAGGTGTATACGAATACGCAGATCATGGGAGATTCAACGCGCATGTATGTCAATTCGCCAAAGGTCCATTTCTTTCGTACGGCTAATGGTTTAGTCGTGATGACGATCATCGTAGCGGTGGCGATCGCCTTTGTCGGCTACACGGCTTATGATCAGTTCATCGTCTGTGAAGCTGTCAATATTGGCTCTAACATTAACATCAAATACAATAAGAATGTCGATTCTGGTGATGGAACACTTTTAAAAAGTGAGATCACCAATAAGACACTCTATGGTGTGAAAAATAAACAGGCCCGTATCTATTTGAAAAACTTAGCGGAGAATAAAGATAACTATACGATCTCGAAGAGTCATCATTTGAAGAATAATGATGAAGTGACGATTGCCTTACACTTTGATCGTCAGCGCTGTAATGACTTACATATCCGGATCGTCAATAATACCAAGACGATCAAAGTGAATGGCTTTATTCGTAAGTTTAAAAATGGGGATGAATTAAGTCACAATAAGAAGCTGTTAACGCAGATCTTCAATGAAGGCAAGATGCAGATGAACACCCAGAAGAACGTCTATAGCTATACGTCCTACCGTTTTGATAGTGCCTGGCTCTGTAAGTATAAGAAAGGTCCTGATGCTATTGCCCTGATCTATCAGACTTCGGATGATAGCGGCACTGCTTATAAATGTGTCTATACCTCACAGGGGGTCAAGACGAACTATTTAAGTGAGATCCATGCCTACGAAGGACCAAGACCCTTAACGAATAAGACGACCCGCGAAGAGGTCACGACTTCTGATGATGCCCGTGCCTTAATGAAAAATGGGATCAAATTACCAAAGGTCACAGGTCGATCTACAAACTACATGTTTGCTTATAATAATTCCACAACTGCTTAAGTCACTTACGTGGCTTTTTCTTATGCGTTTTCGTTATCGTCCTATAATAATCAGCTTTGTACAAAAGTGATGTCTTGCCTTAGACGATTCTTGAGGTGAGACTATGAAAAAAGGTTTATTCATGATGTTTGTGGCAGCCTTGCTTGTAGGATGTACGAGTACGTCTAAAGTACAAAATAAGACATCCATTTCAAAGAAAGGAACATTTACATGAAGCAGCAGAGTGAAAGAAGTCGAACAAGATGGGGCTTTACAGGCTTTGGTCTTGGCAGCGATACGGTGGCGGAAGGCTCTTGTGAATAAAGCCATTCGCTTGATAGGAAGCAGAAATAAAGAGTTGTATTTTGCAAGTGAATAAGGATGTGTTACAATGACGCGGGGGAGGAAAATTATGCAAAAAAAATATATTGTTTCTTATAGCTACCTGCGTATTTTCGCTTGTTTAGCCGTTGTATTACTGCATCTCTTAAATGCGAGTACGATCTACTATTTTAAAGAGATGTCAGTAAGTCAGGCAACGATCGTTGGTCAGATCTTACATCAGACGATCTGGGCGGTGCCATGTTTCTTGATGATCACAGGGGCCTTACTCTTAAATCCAGAGAAAGAGATCCCAATGAAGAAGATCGTCGGGAAATATATTCGCCGTGTCTTAATGGCTTTGATCGTCTTTACATTCATCTTTCAATGTATCGATTATGGCTTTCATGAAGAACATGAGATCTTCTTAAAGTTTTTCACAAATCTGTTCACTGGTTATAGCTGGCCACATATGTGGTATCTGTATCTGATGATCTTCATTTATTTATTATTACCATTTTTTAAGATAATTACGAAATATATGGATGATCGCATGTTGATTTATTTAGTCGTCTTGATGCTCATTTTTAATTCGATCATTCCGATCATTACAGCTTTTAAGATTCCTAATGCTTTTCAGATCTATAACTTTGTCATTTATCCGATCTACTTATTCTTAGGATATCTGATCCATAAGAAAGGTTTACCAAAGCTTTCCTGTGTGATCTTGATCATCTGTGGCACAGTCGGCATCGTTTTAGCAACTACCCTGAAACCAACAGATGGCGTGAAAGCTTTCTATGATTATGCTTCACCATTTGTGATCATGCAGGCCATGGGCATCTTTGGTTTATTTGATCAGTGGAAGATCAGTACGATGAACCCAGTTGTGCATTTCTTAGATTCCACGACGTTTGGGGTCTACCTGATCCACTTCATCTTTGTCAAAGTGGTCATGAAGTTCTTACACTTCAATCCTTATCATTATGGTATTTGGGTCTTCTTTGTGATGATGATCGTGTTCTTCATCTGTTCAAGCTTGATCACCGCGCTCATCCGTAAGATTCCAAAATTACAGTTACTGTAAAGTCTTCATCATCTGAAGACTTTTTTTCGTATTGAGAAAAAAGCTTATTTTCCATAATTTAGAAGAGCATTCATTGCATTTCCTCACACTTGAGCGTACAATACGAAAAGAAATTCTTTCCATGAATGCAAGAAAAAATGCATTTTATAAAGACGATGTGTCAATTTATGGAAGGAATGGTTTTGGATCACGATTAAAAGGGCGTTTTAGTTATTTTATGAAAATTTCTCACGAACAATTTCATACATTTTATGATCAAATCGAAGGCGGCATCGCTCTGATCACCAGAGAAACAGAACGTCTTGTCTTTGCCAATAAAAGTCTATTAAAAAGGGCAGAGTACCACGTCCATATCTCTGATATGGGCGTGGATGAATGCCCCCTCACTGATTCTGAATATAAGA